>CALPUT020000267.1 GCA_943326825.2 Chryseobacterium gleum
CAACATCCAACTCAAATTATTTTAGACACCATAAAACCGGCATCTATTAAAATTGTAGATAAATTGCCTCAGTTGTATCATTCGTATGTCAAGCTTGGAATTGGAAGTAAATTGATGCCATTAGGTGAAATCTACTTTGATGGAAATCGTTCTAGGAGATATGCTTATGGTGTTCATGCTAAACATTTAAGTTCATTTGGTGACATCAAAGGATATGCTCCTGCACAATATGATCGTAATAACTTGAATCTATTTGGAAGTATCAATGAAAAAAATTATACTTTGAAAAGTGATCTTCATTTCAACAGTAAAGGATTTAATTATTATGGTGTTCAAAATGATTCGTTAAATCGCGATAGTATTGCACAGCGATTCATAGATCTAGGTGGTGATTTCTTATACAGTTCACATAAAAAAGATACTGGTAATTTAAATTACTCCATTGGATTGAATTACAATAATTTCCAGACTAAAAAACCATTAATCGATAGTTTAGCAAAATGGAGAGCCACTGAAAACTTTATTGGATTAGCAGGTTCAGCAATTTACAAAACAGGAAAAGAAGTTTATACTGCCGATTTAAATATTCGCTACAATGGATATAAATATGGTATTTTAGATACTGGTATTTCAATAGTTGATACTGGTTTAGTATTAAATAATACAATCATTAATTTAAAACCAACAATTACAACATTCCTAAAAAATAATAGATTTAAAGCAAGAGTTGGAGTTGATTTAACATTGGATGCTCATAAACAAACAAAATTCTACATTTATCCAATTGCTGAATTAAAATATTCGTTATTCAATGATATGTTTATTCCTTACATAGGTTTGAAAGGTGGTTTAAAACAAAATACATTTAAATCTGTATCAACTGTGAATGAATTTGTTTTACCAAACATTATTTTGAAAAACGAAAACACCGCTATCGATGCATTTTTTGGGATAAAAGGGACATTATCAAAAAGGATAAGTTTTAATGCAAGTGCAAGTTTTTCAAGTGTGAAAAATAAACTATTATTTGTTACTGATACGATGTATTCACTTCGAAATAAGTTCAATGTTGTATTTGATAATGGAAACATTACCACAATTGAAGGATCAATTTCATATCAATTGGTTGAGAAATTAAAAATTGATGCAATTGGAAGATATTATTCTTATGCTATGACAAAAAATATCTATGCTTGGAATTTACCTCAAATACAAGTTATCACCAGAGCACATTACAATTTATACGATCATTTTATTTTCAATTTAGATCTGAATTTTGAAGGAGGAAGGTACGGATTGGTTTACGCAAAAGAAGAAGATACAAAACTTGAAAATAACCAGATTGCAAAAAAACTTGGATTAATTTCAGATATTAATTTAAGCGTTGAATACCGATACAACAAGCGAATTTCTGCATTTATACAAGGAAACAATTTAGTTGGTCAACGCTACAAACGTTGGTATAATACTCCTGTACAAGGAATTCAAGTGATGGGTGGTATCACATTTAGATTTTAACTAGATGAAGAAGTTAATTGCTTTAACGATTATTATATCAATTGCAGTTTTAATAGCTTATTCAATTATTGGAAAGAAGCCTAAAGAAGTTTTACCTGTTTACAATCCAATTGATGTGAAAGGTGAAATGGTTGATAGTTCTATTGTTAGAAAAGGTTTTGGCCATACAATTGGTGATTTTGCTTTTAGAGATCAGAACAATCAATTAATTACACAAAATTCAATTAAAGGAAACGTATTTGTTGTCGAATATTTCTTTACCACTTGTGGTACAATCTGTCCTAAAATGAATGAACAAATGCAACGCGTACAAGAAGCATATAGAAAAAATTCAAACATAAAAATTTTAAGTTTTACAGTTAACCCTGAAATTGATACAGTTGAACAAATGAAACGATACTCATTAAGTCATAAAGCTGATGATCAACAATGGCACTTTTTAACGGGGGAAAAAGAAGCTCTTTATGATTTAGCTCGTAAATCTTTTTTTGTCTTAAAACCTGCTGAAGCCCAAAATTTAGGTGATGCTGGAAGTGACTTTATTCATACCAACAATTTTGTTCTTATCGACCAATCGATGAGGATTAGAGGTTATTACGATGGAACTAATCCTAAAGAAGTAAATAAGTTAATCAAGCACATTCAACTTGTGTTGGATGAAAATGCTGAATAAAGAAAAGAATTCAAGAATATTTTAATTCGCTAATTAGAAATCAAATACAAATTGAATGTTATTTGACTGAATTAATACTATTTCATCGAAAATAACATATATTTTGTCGAATAATCTAAATTTATTTAAAAGTTAGGATTCCAAGCTATACAATAGCTTCATTTTCTACGAATAGACAAAATTTATCTATGAAAGTCATTTTCTTAACAACAACTTCATATTCTATTAATTTTTTGTTTGTTTTAATGAATTTGAGTTCTAAATAATTGCCTATTTTGGGTTTTAATACTCTGAAAATCTGCTGTATATTTGTGTCAACAAAGTTAGACAGTATTAAACATATATAAAATACTAAACTCTTTTTTCAGTGAATAGTGGTTAGGTTAAGTTAGCAGAAAGCGATTCGATCCCTCGAATCGCTTTTTGATTTTAACAAAGTTTTAATTTGAAACCTTAGTGGAAGATTATTGATTATATTTGACTCAAATTTTAATCAAAAATCAAAATGAAAAAATTATTAGTATTAAGTTTAGGTGCATTAGCACTAGTAGCTAACCTAACTTCATGTAAAAAAGGTGAAAATGATCCATTTTTATCTTTACATTCAAGAAAAGCTAGAATTGCTGGTGAATGGACTGTTTCTAAAAAAGAAACTACAGATGTATCCCACCAAAACAATTTTGGAATGGATTACATTGAAACGACAACAACAACATTTGACGGAACTACAGAAACAGGTACTTCTAGTTTTGTTTTGACTTCTGGAGGTACTGCAACTTCAAATGTGTTAACACCATCTTCATATACAGAATCTTACACATTTGAAAAGGACGGAACATTCACTCATACTACAACTTATTCTACTGGGGATAAATCAGCTCAAACTGGTACTTGGATGTTTTTAGGAAAAAATAAAGATGCCAAATTGAAAAATAAAGAAGCAATTACTGTAAGTATCACTTCTAATTCTTATACTTCCGGAAGCACTACTACAACTAGTACAAGTACAGGTTATGATGGAACTGTTTATTTAATTGATGAATTAAAAAACAAAGAAATTGTTTTCATAGAAAATACTTCTTACACAGATTCTGATAACATTGTAAATTCTTCAATGACAAAATCTACATTAACTGCAAAATAATTCAATAATTACTCGGAAAATAATTCAAAATGAAAAAAATATTAGTTTTAAGTTTAAGTGTATTGGCATTGGTTGCTAATTTAACTTCATGTAAAAAAGGGGAAAATGATCCTATGTTGTCACTTCACACTAGAAAAGCAAAAATAGTTGGAGAATGGACTTTAACAAAATCTGAATCAACAGATATCAACACAAGCAGCTCAGGAACAACTACTTACACAAGCAGCTATGATGGTACTACAGCAACAGGTACTCAAACATCAACTAACAACAATGGTACCTCAATTACTACACCTAACACACCTCAGGTATATACTTTGACAATTGAGTTCAAAAAAGATAGAACATATTTAGAAACTTATTCTCTTCCTGATGGTTCAAAATATACAGGAAATGGTAATTGGAACTTTGTTGGGAAAAACAAATCTTTAAAATTAAAAAATAAAGAAGCTATTTGTTTGTTAGAGAAATCTAATTCAAGTTCATACAATGGCACTACTCAAACAACGAATTATACTGGTTTAAGTGGAAGTATTTTAGTAATTGATCAATTAAAAAATAAAGAAATGATAATTATTGACGAATCTACAAGTAATTCTAATGGTTCTTCAAGTTCTTATATTTCTAAAATGACTTTTACAAATAAATAGTCAAAAATAAATATCATAATAAAATCGGCTTTCAAGAATTTGAAAGCCGATTTTATTTTTAAAGGTAGTATCTCATAAAGTGTGTAAGTAGCTAAAAGTTGTTCTGAAAAGTTTTGACCTCCCTGTAAAGAGGTCGAAAAATTTTCGGAAATAACTTTTTAGTAATTTTAACACACAGAATATGAAACCAGAAGATTTATTTAGCAAAG
>CALPUT020000268.1 GCA_943326825.2 Chryseobacterium gleum
AAGTAATTCAATTAAAAAATGGAATCAGTGAAAAATTAATTGAACCGACAAAATTCAATGTAAAATCACTTTTCCCATCGATGACTACTTCTAAAATGAATGAAGACTTAACGAACTTCCGAAAAGAAGTTTCCGAATTAAAAAGAAGCCTTGCAGGAAGTGAAAAGTTAATGAGTGAGACAAATGAAAAATTAGAATTAATCAATTATGCATTAACAAATTATCCAAATGCTCCAATCAAATTAATTGAACAAACAAAAGCAATCAAGCATAATTTGGAACAGTGTTCAATTTTACTTTACGGAGATAATTTAATTGCACATTTAGAATTTGAAACACCTCCAAGTATCATGAATCGTTTTGGAACTGTTGAATATCAATTGTTTGAAACAACAACTTCAGTAACTGCAACACAGCGCAAAAATATCGAAATAACAAAAGAAGAATACGCTTCTTTCCGTTCAAAATTAAATGAGCAAATCATCGCTTTAGAACAAATCGAAAAACAATTGCAAGACATTCAATTACCTTATTTAAAAGGCGCTGATCAAAATTGGAAAGAAGAGTAAAGAGTAAAATTGTTAAGAGATAGTTAAAGATTTATTCTAAACTATATTAAAGTTTAGTTTTAGCACTTGTATTTGTGATTTTTAATCAACTAAATACAAGTGCTTTTTTTTTATATTTCTCAAAACATGATAAAATCACGAATTAGTATTCTCGCACTCTTATGCTTTATTGTATATTCAAATGTAATTGTCGCTCAAGAAAACACATCAAAAGATACACTAAAATTACCTTTTGCCATCAGTGATGAAAAAAGACTTTCAGATGAAGATTTAGCAAATAAAAAAGAAGGTACATACTTTACAGGAGTTCCTGATTTAAGCTCGGATCCTATCAATGGCTTTGGTTATGGTGGAGAAGGTACAATTTATTTCAACGGAAAAAAATCCGATCCTTTTTTCAATTATACTGCTTACAGAGCAAAAATGGATATTGTGTTATTTAACACAACAAAACAACAAAGAGAAATAAAACTAGCAGTCGATATCCCCTATATTTTCAACACTAAATGGCGTTTAAGAGGCGAAGCAGCTTATGAAATCAATCCAAACCTTCTTTATTTTGGTATAAATCAATCGACAACTTTACCAAATTTAAGTTATTATCCAAATAGTGATAGCTCTCAAGCACGAGTCGATAATGCTTCTTACCAAAATTACAGCAGCAATATGATTGGCGCTAATAAATTATACAATACTTATACAAAACAAGAAGCTATATTAAATTTAAGCATGGAACGTTCGTTTTTAGAAGGTCGATTAAGAGCATTAATTGGTTACGAATATGCTGCATTGAAGTTAACACCATTTACCGGAAACTCAATGTTACAAAATGATAATGCAAAAGGTTTGATTACAGGGGTTGGAAAAAATAATGTTTCTTTTGTTCAAGTCGGATTGATTTATGATACACGTGATTTAGAAACAGATCCATCGCAAGGTTTTTTTGCGGAATTAACGAATGAATTGTCTTTAAAAGCAATTGGCTCTCAATATAACTTCAATAAAACATTCGGACATGTTAATTACTACCATAAATTACTTCCAAATGTTTTCAAAAAATTAGTTTTTGCAGGAAGAATTGCAATGGGCTACACTGCTGGAAATTCTCCTTTTTACGAATACCAAGATCAATGGAGTTCTGAAGGAAGTATTGAAGGTCTCGGTGGTGGTGGTACTTTAAGAGGATATAAACAAAGCCGTTATTTAGCTAGAGTAATGCAATTTAGCAATTTCGAATTAAGATATCGTTTTGCTCAATTCAAATTATTAAACCAACATTTTGCATTAAGTGCCGTTCCTTTTTTTGATTTTGGTGGTGTTTGGGACAATTATTCAAACTTCGCTAAACAATTTAAAAACTATCGATACAATGAAGGTTTAGGTTTAAGAGTTGCTTGGAATGTCAATACCATTTTACGTTTTGATTACGCTATTTCAAAAGAAGATCATCAGTTTTTCTTTAGTTTGGAACATGCTTTTTAATTTCTGACTTCAAGAAATCTGACTCCAATTCGGTTTTGCTTTCATCACTTTTCGTAATTGTTCTTTAACGATGTGATTTTTGGGTAATTCTAAAAATGGATCTTCTTGAAGAATTTTTCGAGCATATTCTCTTGCTTGAGAAACCAATTGCCCATCTTTAGCTAAATCGGCTATTTTTAAATCTAAATCTCCACTTTGCTGCGTTCCCATGATATCTCCTGGACCTCTCAATTCTAAATCAACTTCAGCAATCTCGAAACCGTCATTGGTACGAACCATTGTTTCCATTCGTTTTTTAGATTCTTTCGAGAGTTTGATTCCAGTCATTAATACACAATAGGATTTTTCTGCACCACGCCCTACTCTACCTCTTAATTGATGTAATTGAGACAAACCGAATCGCTCTGCACTTTCGATAATCATGATTGAAGCATTCGGTACATTTACACCAACTTCAATAACCGTTGTAGCAACCATAATTTGCGTTTCTCCCTTAATAAAGCGTTGCATTTCAAACTCTTTGTCTTCCGCTTTCATCTGACCGTGAACAATACTCACTCTAAAATTCGGCAAAGGAAATGCTCTTGAAATGGCTTCATAACCATCCATTAGGTTATTGTAATCCATCGATTCCGATTCTTTTATCAATGGATAAACAATGTAAACTTGTCTCCCTAAAGTAATTTCTCGTTTCATAAATCCAAAAACCTCTAATCGACTCGCTTCAAACTTGTGCATCGTTGAAATTGGTTTCCGACCAGGAGGTAATTCATCTATCACTGAAACATCCAGATCTCCATAAAAAGTCATCGCCAAGGTTCTCGGAATTGGAGTTGCTGTCATGACTAATACGTGAGGAGGAACAGTGTTTTTCTTCCAAAGTTTAGCCCGCTGAGCCACACCAAAACGATGTTGTTCATCAATAACAACAATTCCTAAATTTTGAAATTTCACAACATCCTCCAATAAAGCATGTGTTCCAATCAGAATTTGAGTTTCACCATTTTCTAATCGCTCGTGAATTCCTTTTCTATCTTTCTTTTTAACTGAACCCGTAAGCAACTCAACGTTAACATTCATTTCTTTCAAAAAATCTTTGATCGTAATAAAATGCTGATTTGCTAGTATTTCTGTAGGCGCCATTAATGCAGCTTGAAATCCATTTCCAATTCCAAAAATCATGGTTAACAAAGCCACCAACGTCTTACCACTTCCCACATCCCCTTGTAACAAGCGATTCATGTGATGTCCTGTCATGAAATCTTTTCGAATTTCTTTCAATACTCGTTTTTGAGCATTTGTCAATTCAAAAGGTAAATGTTGATCGTAAAATTTCGTGAAATGTTCACCAACTTCTTTAAAAATATGCCCTTTTGTTTTGGACATACTGATTTGTTTTCGCATCAACATTTCCAATTGAAGAAAAAACAATTCTTCAAATTTTAAACGCGTTCGAGCTGAATGAACAATTTGCTCATTAGAAGGACAATGAATCTGGAATAATGCTTCTTCTCTCGATATTAAATGATAGTCTTGAAGCAATTCATTAGGAAGATTTTCTGGAATTTTTCCTCGAATTTGTTCAGCTAAGGCTTTAGTGATTTTTTCAATCCCTTTCGAACTGAAACCTTTCATTCCTAATTTCTCCGAACTTGAATAAATCGGTTGAAATCCAACTTCGTTTTTTACCTTTTCGAGTTCAACGATTTCAGGGTGAGGAATATTCCATGAAGACCCAAAAATTTTAGCCTTTCCAAATATTTGATATTCCGTCCCTATTTTCAACATTGGTTTGATCCATTTCGCACCTTGAAACCAAACCAAATCAATCATTCCCGTTTGGTCTTGAAATTTAGCAGTTAAACGACTTTGTTTTCCAACAGGCGTTTCACTTATTTGAATGATTCGTCCTTTAATTTGAGCATAAGAATCTAAATAAGGTAATTCAGAAATCGTTTGATATTGCGAACGATTGATGTAGCGAAATGGAAAATAAAACAATAAATCTTCAAAGGTCCGAATACCCAATTCTTTTTTAAGAATTTCAGCACGTTGCGGACCAACACCTTTTAAATATTCAATGGGTGTTTGAAGAAAAACATTCATAAAGTAAAGGTAAAAAAA
>CALPUT020000269.1 GCA_943326825.2 Chryseobacterium gleum
TCTAAATAAGCCGTCAATAAATCTCTTTTCGTTCCTATACGATCCATTCCTGCTTCATCAAAAACATCCAAAGAAGCTAAATGAGCTGCCATACCAATAATTGGTGCATTACTTAATTGCCAACCTTCAGCACCTTTCATAGGATTAAATCCTGGATTCATTAAAAAACGAGTTTCTTTATCATAACCCCACCAACCTGCAAAACGAGGTAATTCTGGTTTGTAAGAGTGACGCTCGTGAACAAATAATCCTGAAACTCCACCTGGAGAAGAGTTTAAATATTTATAACTACACCAAGCTGCGAAATCTACTCCCCAATCATGTAATTGTAAATTGATATTACCTGCAGCATGAGCTAAATCGAAACCTGCATAAGCTCCTACTTTATGAGCCGCTTCTGTAATTTTTTTCATGTCAAATAATTGACCAGTGTAGTAATTTACACCACCAATCATAACTAATGCTAATTCATCACCAACCTCTTCAATTTTAGCTAAAATATCTTCTTCACGAATTAAATGTTCACCTTCTCTTGGAGCTATTTCAATTAAATCCGTTTCAATATTTAACCCATGAAATTTTACTTGCGTTTCCAACGCATATTGATCACTTGGGAATGCTTTTGCTTCACAAATCAATTTTGTTCTTTTACCTTTTGGTTGGTAAAACGAAACCATTAATAAGTGAATATTTGTTGTTAAAGAATGTGTTACTACAACTTCTAAAGGTTGAGCACCAACAACTTTCGCAATTTTATTAGTTAAATTTTCATGGTATGAGAACCAAGGTTTTTTAGCCAAAAAATGACCTTCAACACCATATTTTGCCCACGCATCTAATTCTTCAACGATATACTCTTTCGTAGATTTAGGTTGAAGCCCTAATGAATTTCCAGTAAAATATCTTACCTGTTTTTCATGAAAATTAGGCATGTAAAATTTATCTCTAAAACTTTTTAATGGATCAACAGCATCTTGTTGTTGAGCATAAGAAAGCGTATTTTCGAATTGACTCATTGTATGTGTTTTACTGAATGTAGATTTCGTATTTAATTGAATCAAAGATAAGGAAGACTAAACTTTTTTCAACAAATAATTAGGTCTTTTTTAAGATTTAAACAAATTAAATTTTATTCGTTTAAATTGTAATATATCTAAAAAACAAAAAGTCGAATCTAATGAATCCGACTTTTTGTTTACAAACAAACAACCTAAATAATAAGTTATTTAAACTTTTAACTTAAAATATAATATGTACTTAAAATAACATCAATAATTACACTAACAATTGCTGCTGAATAAATCCATCTCATTGGCGCTATCGCTAATAAAAAGCTTAATGTCGTCATTGTTGGAATTACAACAATTGTCAACGCTAGTACATTGTTAATAGCACCTAAACCAACTGTCATTCCTCCTAAACACCCAACAACTAATAATGCAATACAGATTACACCAAAACGATTCTCTTCAGAAACATTTAATATTCTTTCAAATCCTGTAAGATTTTGTACTTCAGTTTTCATAGATTTTATAATTGAAATTTTAGAATACAAATCTCTTTGAATTGAGATTAAAAAAGAATGGGATTTATTCTAAAATAAACAGATAAAAATCAGTTTTTTTCATGATTTGCTATGTTTTCATAGAAAAATAGAGGGTTTTAATAAAATAACACAAACAAATTCATGTAATCCTAATCGGTTATTATTCAAAAATAAATCCCTACTTTTGCCTCATAAAATGAATACGAACAAAAAAATTGCAGTTATTGGAGGCGGAAGTTGGGCAACAGCTTTGGTTAAAATCCTATCAACTAATTTATCTACTGTAAATTGGTGGATGAGAAGTGATGCTGCAGTTTCACACGTTTCAAATTATAAACACAATCCAAAATATTTACAGTCAGTAGAGTTTGATGTTTCTAAGCTTTTTATAAGTTCAGATTTGGAAGCTATTATTGCTCCTGCAGATATAGTGATCATTGCTACACCTTCAGCTTTTTTAACTTCTACTTTTGAAAATTTCAATAAAGATCTATTAAAAGACAAGGTTGTTTTTTCTGCTGTGAAAGGAATTATTCCAGAATACAACGCTATTCCGGCTCGATTTATTCATAAAACTTTTGGGACACCTTATCAAAATATTGGAATCATTTGTGGACCATGTCATGCGGAAGAAGTTGCGCTTGAACGATTGTCTTATTTGACGATTGCTTGTCAGAAAGAGAAACATGCAAAAGAAATGGCTAAAATGCTTTCCTGTCGTTACATCAAAACAACGATTTCTGATGATTTATTTGGGACAGAATTTTCTGCTGTTTTGAAAAACATATATGCATTAGCTGCTGGAATTTGTCATGGTTTAGGTTATGGAGATAACTTCCAATCAGTTTTGATTTCTAATGCAATTCAAGAAATTGAAAATTTTATTGATGAAATTCACCCTATACACCGAGATGTTAAATCTAGTGCATATTTAGGAGATTTATTAGTAACTGCTTATTCTCAATTTTCAAGAAACCGTTCGTTTGGACATATGATTGGAAAAGGTTACTCTGTGAAAACAGCTCAATTAGAAATGGACATGATTGCAGAAGGTTATTATGCGACAAAATGTTTAATTGAAATCAATAAAAAGTTTCAAGTTGAAATGCCAATCGTTGATGCTGTTTATAACATTCTGTATAATAATGCTTCACCTGTTTCTGAAATAAAATTACTAACGGATAAACTCAGTTAATAATTCTACACCAAATCGAATAAGACATTGACTTTAAAACAAGATTAAGGAAGTTGTCTATTTTCCTATTTTTATTTTAATTTTGCCGAAAAGTTTGTTGTATGAAAGTGTTCAAATTTGGAGGTGCTTCTGTAAAAGACCCTGCTGCAGTTAAAAATGTTTCGCAAATTCTTGCATTGTTTAATGGTCAAAAGATTACCGTTGTGGTTTCTGCGATGGGTAAGACAACCAATTCTTTAGAATTAATAGTTGATGCATTATGGAACAGAGAAGAAGCTAAATACAATGAATTAATAGATGAACGCTTACAATTTCATTTAAGTATCTTAAATGGATTGTTTTCTGAAAAGCATTATTCAATCTATAAAAAAGTAGAAGATATTTTTGAACAGTTAAAACAAAAATTTCATTCACCTGTTTCCGAAAATTACGATTTTGAATACGATCAAATTGTTTCTTTAGGTGAAGTTCTTTCATCACTTATCGTTACAGCATTTTTGAAAGAAGAAGGTCATTTAGTTGATTGGGCTGATTCACGAAAATTAATCCGCACTAACAATTTATATAGAGAAGGAAACGTGGAATGGGCGAAAACAGAAGAATTGATTCATTCTCGTTTTGAACCCCTTTTCAAAGATTCCAATATCGTTATCACGCAAGGTTTCTTAGGTCATACATCTGAAGGATTTACAACGACTTTAGGCCGTGAAGGTTCAGATTATACTGCCGGAATTTTTGCATACTGTTCAAATGCTGAAAGTGTGACCATTTGGAAAGATGTACCAGGAATGTTAAATGCCGATCCAAAATGGTTTGATAACACAGTAAAATTAGACAGTATTTCGTTTAAAGAAGCGATTGAGCTTTCCTACTATGGAGCAACTGTTATTCACCCAAAAACGATAAAACCACTTCAAAATAAAGGAATTCCGTTGTATGTTAAATCGTTTATAGATCCAAATGCTGATGGAACGGTTATTCAAGAATCAATGGACAATGATCATTTGATTCCATCTTTTATTTTCAAGATGAATCAAATTTTATTATCAATTACTCCTAAAGATTTTTCATTTATAGTTGAAGAAAATTTAAGCGATATTTTTCACCGATTGGCTACTATCAATGCAAAAATTAATTTAATGCAAAACTCTGCCTTAAGTTTTTCTATAGCACTGGATAAAGACAAAATCGATCTTCAAAAACTATTGAATTTATTCCAAGATTCATTTAATGTCAAATACAATGAAAATCTTGAATTAGTGACAATTAGACATTTTGACCAAGCTACAATTGACCGTGTAACTGAGGGTAAAGAAATTGTAGTTGAACAAAAAACGAAGCAAACAGTACGTTTCTTAATGAAAGATTTAGCTTAAGTAACTTTTGTGACATTTGGTTCCTAATTGAATTCTTAAGTTTGAATGAGCGAA
>CALPUT020000270.1 GCA_943326825.2 Chryseobacterium gleum
ATAGGAACCATTTTAAATGATCAAAAATTGACATCGGTTTTAATTACTGGAGGTGGAGCAAAGAATGGTTTTTTGATTGAGAAAATTAAGAAGTATTTTGATGGAGAAGTTATTTTGCCATCTGATGAAATTATAGATTTTAAAGAAGCTATTATCTTCGGTTTTTTGGGAGCTTTATATCTAGAAAATGAACCAAATACAGTTAATTCTGTAACAGGTGCAACACGAAATGTGGTTGGAGGAATTTTACATACTCCTAATTAATCACATCATTTTTAAAAAGTGTTATGAATAATACATTCGTTTCAACGTATCAAACGATAATTTCTTTTTATCTTTGCGAACAAATTTTTGAAGTTTATTAAACAAAATATGCTTTAATCATTGTCTGTAAATAAACAAGACTAATTGTATTGAACAATTTTAAATTTACAAATTATTAATTATGAAAGACTTACTTTACAAATTCGAAAATAAAAGACCTGAAATAGTATTTGAGTGGAAAGATGCTGAAACTGATGCTGAAGGATGGGTAGTAATCAATTCTTTAAGAGGTGGAGCTGCCGGAGGTGGTACTCGAATGAGAGCAGGTTTAGATAAACGTGAAGTTGAGTCTTTAGCTAAAACAATGGAAGTTAAATTTACAGTAGCTGGACCAGCAATTGGTGGAGCAAAATCTGGAATTAACTTTGACCCAAAAGATCCTCGTAAAGAAGGTGTTTTGAGAAGATGGTATGCAGCTGTAACTCCTTTGTTGAAACATTATTATGGAACAGGTGGAGATTTAAATGTGGATGAGATTCACGAAGTAATTCCTATGACTGAAGATTGTGGTGTATGGCATCCACAAGAAGGTGTATTTAATGGTCACTTTCAACCAAGAGAAGCTCAAAAAATAAATAGAATTGGTCAACTTCGTAATGGAGTTTTAAAAGTGATTGAAGACGCTCAATTCACTCCAAGTATCGAACGTAAGTATGTTGTTGCAGACATGATTACTGGTTATGGTGTTGCGCAATCAATTAAACATTACTACTCAATTTGGGGTGGTTCAGTTGAAGGTAAAAAAGTAATCGTACAAGGTTGGGGTAATGTTGGTTCTGCTGGAGCATATTACTTAGCACAACAAGGAGCGAAAATCGTTGGTATTATTGATAGAGTAGGTGGTTTAATTAAAGAAGAAGGTTTTTCTTTTGAAGAAATTAAATCAATGTTCTTAAATAAAAACGGAAATGAATTAGTTCACCCAGATTTAATTTCATACGATGAGGTAAATGCTAAAGTTTGGGATTTACAAGCTGACGTATTTATTCCATGTGCTGGATCAAGAATGATTACAAAAGATCAATTAGATAGAATGGTGAAATCAGGAGTTCAAGTGATTTCTTCAGGAGCAAACGTTCCTTTCGCAGATCCTGAAATTTTCTTTGGTCCAATCGCTGATTATGCAGATAACACAATTTCAATCATTCCAGATTTCATTTCAAACTGTGGAATGGCTAGAGTTTTTGCTTACTTAATGAGTAATGACTTAAAAGAAATTTCAGATAAAGGAATCTTTGAAGATACAAGTAATACGATATTCAAAGCATTAGAAAATGCTCATGCTAAAAATGCTGGTAAAATAGGAATTGCTAAAGCAGCTTTTGAAATCGCTTTAAATCAGTTGGTTTAAAACAGATTTTTTAAATTCTTTATAAAATGGTAGCCTTTTATTAGGTTACCATTTTTTTTGCTTTACACTTTGATTGTAACCAATTTAGAGATTATTTATTATACATATAAGACGATTTTAAAAGTGGGTTGTTGATACTTTTGAAATTATTCCGAAATGCTTGCTTGATTTATAACTTATTTTGTTCTTTTATATAGCTTTATTAAAGGTAAAAGTAAGATTTACAGATTATTAAAATTAGAAATATGGATATTGAAGTTTATAACGAAGATAAAGACAAGAAAATAAGTGCTTTAGTTTCTTTTTTGATAATTGGATTAATGTTTCTTTTTTTAATAATTACAACAATACCTCAAGCAGATCCACCTGTTTATGAGACCGTTTATCCTGAAGTTGAAATGGATATGTTGATTCCTATGGAGGCAATGCAACTTGCTGATAATTCAGGCGGTGGCGGTGGCGGAGGAACACCAACAAATGATCGTGTTGATCCTATTCCAAGAGAACAATCGGCAAAAGTATTAACGTCAAATTCTTCAACTACAGATGTGAAAGTTACTTCTGGAAATTCCAATAAAACCAATTCCAACAATAAAACAAATTCAGCAACTTCTACCGAAGCTTCTACAAATTACTTTGGTGATGGTGGTTCAGGTTCAGGAAAAGGGGGTGGAAAAGGTTCTGGATTTGGAACTGATAACGGTCCAGGAGATGGTCCTGGTAGCGGCTCAGGCTCAGGAGGAGGAGATGGTGGACGAGTGAGATATGGTAATCCAAATAATGATAATATTTACTCGGATGAACCTCAAACAATTTATCTAAAGTTGACAGTAAATGCTGAAGGAGAAGTTGTTGGAGGAAAAAGCACTTCTAAGACGACAACAACTGATCAAAGAATAATTAACCAAGTTTTAACAAATGTTAAATCTCAAGTGAGGTATTCTAAAAAATCAGGAGCAAGTTTAGAGTTTGTTTATTTGACTGTAAATGTTCGTGCAAACTAGTTACTCAGACACATTAGATTGGCTGTTTCAACAATTTCCTGCTTATCATAAAATAGGAGCGAAAGCATATAAGCCTAGCTTAGATAATTGTATATGTTTAGCTGAACTTTTCGGGAATCCACAAGATAAACTATCGTTTATTCATGTTGCAGGTACAAATGGTAAAGGGTCTACTTCTAGTATGTTGGCATCTATTTTAACTGAATCTGTAGAGAAAGTTGGACTTTTCACTTCGCCTCATATTGAAGATTTCAGAGAAAGAATTCGAGTAAATGGAGAAATGATTTCTGAAGGAGAAGTAATTTCTTTCTGTGAACAAGTGAAAGCATTAAATATTGATTTTGAACCATCCTTTTTTGAAATCACTTGGATAATGACATTGGTTCACTTTCTTAAAAAAGAAACGACCATTTGTGTTATTGAAACAGGTTTAGGAGGAAGACTTGATGCTACAAATATCATTACGCCGATACTTTCAGTAATTACGAATATAGGTTTAGAGCATACAAATTTTCTTGGAGAAACGTTAGGGGAGATTGCTTTTGAAAAAGCAGGAATCATTAAGAGTTCTGTTCCTGTTATTGTTGGTGAGACTTTAGCTGAAACAATAGCTGTTTTTAAAAAGAAAGCGATTGAATCTAATTCAAAACTTATTTTAGCTGAAGATGTTTCTGTGCAAATACCAGCTACTTTTCCCTTGTTAGGTGATTATCAGATTAAAAACTACAAGTCTGTTTATTCAGCTCTAGAATATCTAAAATCAATTGGTTTTAAGATATCAGAGGAGGTAATAGCGAATGGATTGAAAAAACTTTCTGCAAATACAGGATTCCGAGGACGTTTACAAGTGATGAATGAAGAGCCTTTAACGATTATGGATGTTTCTCATAATTATGATGGTATAAAAGCGACTTTAGATTCAATTTTAAAAATAAATAAAGGAGAGCTTCATATCATTTACGGAACAAGTTCAGATAAAGATATTAAAAGTATATTTTCATTGTTTCCTAAAGAAGCGAATTACTTTTTTACAGAATTTAGTAATGAAAGAAGTGCGAAACTGATTCAATTGATGGAAGAATCAAAAGAATTTAAATTAAAATCAACTTTTTTTCTTAATCCAAAAGAAGCTCTAAAAAATGCGCAATTATCTGTAAAAAAAGAAGATACAATTTTAGTTTTCGGAAGCTTCTTTTTATTGAGCGATTTTTTTTGATTTTTTTTTCAAAATCACTTGCAGAAATAAAAAATGTACCTATCTTTGCACTCACAACTACGAACCAAACGAGGTTTTAAAGTTGAAAAAAAGGGAAATTAGCTCAGTTGGTTCAGAGCATCCCGATTCACATCGGGAGGGTCAAAGACCATTTGAAATATAAAAGGGAAATTAGCTCAGTTGGTTCAGAGCACCTGCCTTACAAGCAGGGGGTCACAGGTTCGAATCCTGTATTTCCCACACTTAATGAAAAGACTTACACTTATGTA
>CALPUT020000271.1 GCA_943326825.2 Chryseobacterium gleum
GGACAAAGAGCAATCTTGTTACATGGGAAAAGCCTATCGTTTTGTTGCGGAAAATTTAGATGTTATTTTCAAAGAAGATAAAGATCGTCATTTTGTATTTGCTGGTTTCAATGCGCTTTCTCCTGCTGAGATTTCAATCATGAAGCAATTACATAAAATGGGTCGTGGACATATTTTAATCAATGCTGATACTTTTTATTTGGAAAGTGAAAGCCATGAAGCGGGTAGATTTTTACGTGATTTAAAAGCGGAATTAGGAGTTAAAAATTTACCTTTTGTAGTAGATGTAATCGGTAAAGAGGAGAAAAATATTGAAGTCATCGAATGTGCACAGTTTACGGGACAAGTGAAAGTTGCAGGTACGATTTTAGAAAAAATGGACGAAGCAACGATTCAAAATACGCTGATTTTATTGGCAGATGAAAGTTTGATTGTTCCGTTACTAAAAACGTTACCAAGAAAAATCGGGAAAGCTAATATTACATTAGGTTTACCACTTCGAAATACCTCTTTGCGTTCTTGGGTAGATATTATTTTCAGTATTCAAGAAAATAAAAAACGTTTCAAATCAGACGGAATCTACTTTCAAGATATTCAGAAAATTTGGAATCATCCGTTTGTTTCGGCTGTGTTGCCAGATGATGAAAAGAAAATCATCGTTCAAAAGGAACAAGAAATTATCAAACGAAATTCGATTTTCTTATCGTTAGATAAATTAACGATTGGACCTGTGATGGATCAATTATTACGTTCACTATTTGCTCCTTGGAAAGAAGATTGGAAAATAGGTATTTCACTGATTCGTCAATTAAACAATCAAGTTTATCAATTGTTAGTCGATGAATTTGAATTCGAAAAAGCAGTGATTCAAGGTTTTGATGCGGCATTAATTGATTTTGAAAATATTGTTTCAGAAGGATTACCAGCAATGAGTTTGAATAGTTTTAAGAAACTGTTTCACTTGCACTGGAATCAAAAAAGCATTGCTTATCATGGAAATCCATTGGAAGGATTGCAAATTATGGGATTACTTGAAACACGTTTATTGGATTTCGAAACTATCATTTGTTTAGGAATGAACGAGGGGAAAATGCCTCCAACCAATCCGGTTCAAACAATGATTCCGATGGATTTGCGTCAATATTTTAAATTGCCTACGCCAAGAGAAAAACAAGGGTTATTTGCACATCACTTTTACCGTTTATTGCATTCGTGTAAACAAATGTATATCACTTATACAAGCGCTCAAGAAATGATTGGAAGCAACGAAGCAAGTCGTTATTTGTTGCAAATGGAATTGGAATTAAGCCGAATGAATCCAAATGTGAAAATCTCGAAAAGTTTTTACACGATTCCTCAAAAAACAACGAGTAAAGGAAAAATTTCGATTCCAAAATCACCAGAAATTATTCATCGTTTGGATCAGTTGTTCGCTAAATCGACTTCTGCATCTTTATTGAAACGCTTTGCGCAATGTCCATTGGATTTTTATTACAAAGATGTATTGGAATTTGGTGAAGAAGACAAGGTAGAAGAAGAGGTGGAGAACAATACCTTTGGTACGTTTATACATAATGCTTTGGAAAACATGTATGCGCCTTTTGCACGTTTCGATAAAGAAGGAAATAAACGTGAACCTGCTCCAAAATCAATTACTTCGTTTGATATCGAGCACATGTTGAAACATTACGAAGATGAGATTCGCAATCAATTTATGATCCATTTTAATAACGATAAAGAATCGTTTACGAAAGGGAAAAACCTCTTGAGTTTCAAAATGGCGAACGAATTGACAAAGCGTTACCTTGAAAAAGAAAAAGAATTTTTAATGCAACAAACGGAACCTGTTTTCATTGAAAGCTTGGAACGAACATTTATTCATGAATTGGAATTAAACATTTTCGGAGAAACCAAAAAAGTAACCGTAAAAGGAATTGTCGATCGTATTGATTCTATAGGCGGAAAAATTCGAATCATCGATTACAAATCAGGAAAAGTAAAAGACGAGGATACTAAAACGAAAGTGAAGTTAAATACAAATGAAGATATCATTCATGGTTTAATGAACAAAAAATACGTGCTTCAATTGGTAATGTACGCCTTTTTGTACAAACAAAAATTCAATGAATTACCAAAAGAAGTAGACATTATTTCGTTCATCAACATACAAAACGGAGCCTTTTCTTTAGAAACAGGAAATGTAACTTTAGAAGAAATGGTAGAACTTTTTCCTACTCTCTTAACAATGATTTTAGAACAAATCTATGATCCTGAACAGAATTTCGAGCATGTGGAGAAGGAATATTCTTTTTGTAGTTATTGTTAGGAATAATATTATTAAGACTTTAAACTCTTGTTTCTATTTTTCCAGATTATATTTCTGGAATATTCTATAATTCTTTCCGTTGTTATAATTTTATTGAAAGTTCTAGATTCCCACCAAGGCCTAATTCTATGATTTTTTTTAATGTAGAAAGTCTTACTTCTTTGATGTTATTTTCAATTTTAGAAATATATGATTTTGTGGTACCAACTTTTTCGGCAAGTTGCTCTTGTGTCATACCCTTTTCAAGTCTTGCTTCATGAATTAGAGCACCAATTTTAAAGCTTTCATAACCTTCTTCTAAATTATCACGCTTTTTTGTTCCAACTTTACCGTAGTGTTTATCTTTAAATTGATCTAAAGTCAATGTGTTATTTTTCGTTTTGCTCATGTTAATTTACTTTATTTGTTATCGCGAATCGAATTCTCGAATTCATATTCTTCTTTAATTTTAAGTGCTTTATCAATTTCTTGTTTTGGTGTTTTTTGCGTTTTCTTCTGAAAACCATTCGCTAATACAACTAATTTCCCATCATCAAAAAAGCAAAATATTCTATAGATATCACTTCCAAGTTTTACTCGTATTTCATAAAGTCCATCAGTACTATCGATGTGTTTTAAATACGTTTCTGGTACTCTAGGTATTTCTTCGATCAAATCAAATGTCCAGATAATTTTTTCTTGAACTTTGCTTTTCTGTTTTACAAAGAAATCTTCGAAGTAATTTTTAAAGAATATTATTTGTCGTTGTTTATTTACCTTATCCACTTTTCAAATTTACAAATAGTTTCACTAAAGTGCAACTTTATTATTAAACCATTATTCATTTAATTTGAGCGAGTGTTAAAAAGTTACTTAAATATTACCTACCTCACCAAAACCTTCATCCCACCACTAATTCCGCGGTACATTGGAGCGTACATGCATTCCACTTCAGCTGTTCCGATGGTAAGAGATCCTTTTCCGGTTACGAATAGTTCGTACTCAAAAAGATGATTTCCTTTTGGTAAATAATCGATAAACAATTCCGTGGAAGCATCTTTGTTGATTTGATAATACGAAACTGTCGAATATTTGTAAGAAGAAACTTTTTCGCGTGATTCAAATCCAGAAGCTTTAGAATCTTTGATGTGCACAAATTCCATGGATTGATTGCTTCTAACGGTCATTTTAACAGTAATTTTTGTTCCGATTGGAAGTGTTGTTGTTGCCAAAACTTCTTCTTCCTTTCCGTTATTCATCCAATAATAATGGCGTTCAATACGCATTTCACCTGTAGATTTTTCGATGTTTTCCATCTTCTCTAAATACTTCAAGTACATCGCCCCAAAAACAGGTTGATCGGTTGTAGTTGAAACGTTTACAGTTGCTTTTCCTGTTGTAATTTCTGTTCCATTATACACAAATGTTGAACTAGCATCTTTCTTCAATACACCTAAATTTGTTCCATCGTTGAAGCGAACAGTCACTTCTTGGTTGAGTTGATTGGCAATACTCGTTTTATTGATCAAGAGCGCATGACAAGCTAAAGTCGTTGCTTTTGTTGTTTCCCAAGCATTTGCTTGTTTGTTTCTCAATAACCACAATTGCATTTGTTGAACTTCTTTGTCTAATCCACCAATTGCAGTAAAAAACTGAATGATGTAACTTTGCGTTTCAATAGGCGATTGATTCCAATAATAACCTGATTTGTTCGCATTCCAGTACATTCCCCTTTCTGGTTTTTGAGTTGCACGGTCTAAGATTGAATGTTTGATTTTCTCAGCAAATGCTTTGTTTCCAGTTTTTAAGAACGAAATTCCAGCCAATGCTTGCGTTTGTAAATCAACGTTTTTCCA
>CALPUT020000272.1 GCA_943326825.2 Chryseobacterium gleum
AAATTGAAAAAATAAATTATTTTCCAATAGAAGGAGCGATTAATTTTTCAGACTTGACAACAGATCATGATAATGTTTATAATTTTTCTACTACTGCAAAATCTTGGGTGAATTTACATTTTAATAATTCAAATGGGATTTCGACAGATGAATTAACCTTTACAAAACAATCCGGAAAAGTCGGTTGTGCAGAATGTTGTACTTCTGGTGAAGTAACTTTATCTGGTGCGATTGATACGAATATATACTGTATCAATGATGGTAATTCGACATATTCTTATTTATATTTTGTAACTGGAACATCGAATTCAGGGATTAGACAAATCGCAACTGTTCCATTTGATACGGTTGAATTATATTTACAATATTAACTAAAGATGAAAGGCTTTTTATTTTGGATTTTAAAGATTTCAGGTTGGGAAATTGACGACCATGTCCCAACAGGTATTGATAAATGTGTAGTTGTAGTTGGCCCACATACTTCTAATTGGGATTTCATCATTGGTAGAATTGCATTCTTAAAATACGGAGTAAATGCAAAATTCTTAATAAAAAAGGATTTATTCTTTCCACCATTAGGTTGGGTTTTAAAGGCGATGGGAGGACTACCTGTAGATCGCAAACAAAAGAATAATATTACAGAATTAGCAGTTAAATTATTTGATGAGCACGAAAAATTATATTTAGTTTTTACTCCTGAAGGTACTCGTTCATACAATCCAAAATGGAAAAAAAGGATTTTATTACATTTCAATTAAAGCGAAAGTTCCAATATACATTGCTTACATGGATTATTCAAAAAAGATTGGAGGATTTGAGCGTATTTTTGAACCGACAGGAGACGCAGATAAGGACATTGAAGCTATAAAGGTTATTTTATCAAAATACAAAGGTAAGTTTCCTGAAAATGGGATTTATTAATTGCTTTAACACTGAAAATCAACACTAATTCAGTAGTCAATTTGAGTGTGTAAACTCTGTGAATAACTCTTTTTTTGACGTTGTTTTGTGCAATTGAATATTCCTTATTTTTGATTGGATTTAATTAAAGGACATAAATTAATACTTTTTAACTTTATATCGTTAAAAGTTTATCAATTATCAAAATAAATAATTGATTACTTTTACAACACATTATATATTTTATGGAAAGCACTTTACAACAAGAAGCAACTTTAGAGCAAGCAGTAGAATTGGGATTACGCCCAGAGGAATTTGAGATGATTAAAGGGATTTTAGGGAGAACTCCTAATTTCACTGAAACAAGTGTTTATTCAGTAATGTGGTCTGAGCATTGTTCTTATAAAAATTCGATCTACTGGTTGAAACAATTACCAAAAGATGGTCCTCACATGTTAGTAAAAGCTGGTGAAGAAAACGCTGGTTTAGTTGATATTGGTGATGGATTAGGTTGTGCTTTCAAAATTGAATCACATAACCACCCAAGTGCATTAGAACCTTACCAAGGTGCCGCAACTGGAGTTGGTGGAATTAATAGAGATATTTTCACAATGGGAGCTCGTCCTATTGCTCAATTAAATTCTTTACGTTTTGGTAACATCGAATTAGACCGTACAAAATGGTTGGTTAAAGGTGTTGTTAAAGGTATTGGTGATTATGGAAATGCGTTTGGTATTCCAATCGTTGGAGGAGAAGTTTTCTTTGATGATTCATACAATACAAATCCTCTGGTAAATGCTTTTTCAGCAGGAATAATCGATTCTAAAAAGATTATTTCAGCAAAAGCGAAAGGTCCAGGTAATCCAGTTTTCATTGTTGGTTCGGCTACAGGTAAAGATGGTATTGCAGGTGCAGCATTTGCTTCAAAAGATATTACAGAAGAATCAGCTTCAGATTTACCATCAGTTCAAGTTGGAGATCCATTCATGGAGAAATTGTTACTTGAAGCTACAATGGAATTGTTGAAAACGGATGCTGTTGTAGGTATGCAAGATATGGGTGCAGCAGGTATTACTTGTTCATCAAACGAAATGAGTGCAGGTGGTGGTGTAGGAATGGATATTCATTTGGATAGAGTTCCAACACGTCAAGAAAACATGTTGCCATACGAAATACTTTTATCAGAATCACAAGAACGTATGTTAGTGGTTGTGAAAAAAGGTGAAGAAAAAGTAGTAAAAGATATTTTTGATAAATGGGATTTACATGCAGAAGAAATTGGTGTTGTAACTGATTCTACTCAAGTAAGATATTTTATGCATGATGTTTTAGTAGGAGATGTTCCTGCTGAATCATTAGTTTTAGGTGGCGGAGCTCCTCAATACCAAAGAGAATACAAAGAGCCAGCTTACTACCAAGAATTCAAAAAATTCTCAATTGATTCAATTGAACAACCAGAAGATTTGAAAGAAGTTGCTTATTTCTTATTACAACATCCAAATATAGCTTCAAAAAGATGGGTTTATGAGCAATATGACTCGATGGTTGGAACGAAAAACATGACAACAAATCGTCCATCTGATGCAGGGGTTGTAAATATTAAAGGAACAAATAAAGCAATCGCTATGACAGTTGATTGTAATTCAAGATATGTGAATGCTGATCCAGAAGTAGGGACAATGATCGCTGTTTCTGAAGCAGCAAGAAACATTGTTTGTTCAGGTGGTGTTCCAAGTGCAATTACAAACTGTTTAAATTTCGGTAACCCTTACAATCCAGAATCTTACTGGCAATTTGTTGGTGCAATTAAAGGGATGTCAGCAGCTTGTTTAAAATTTAAAACACCAGTAACTGGGGGGAACGTTTCTTTCTACAATCAAACGTCAATTAATGGAGTAGAAGTTCCAGTTTTCCCAACACCAACAATCGGTATGATTGGTATTTTGGAAGATAAAAACAAAGTGATGTCTTTGGATTTCAAACAAAAAGGAGATTTAATTTTTGTAATAGGTGAATCTCATGATTGTATCAACTCTTCAGAATATTTAGCTTCTTACCATAAAATTAAAGCTTCAGGAGCACCATTCTTTGATTTAGAAAAAGAATTTGAAATGCAAGAAGCTGTTAAAGGATTAATTCAAAACGATTTAATCAATGCTGCTCATGATGTTGCTGATGGAGGTTTATTCATTACGTTAGCTGAAATGTCAATGCCAAGAGAATTAGGATTTGACATTGTAACTGATGCTGAAATCAGAGAAGATGCGTTTTTATTTGGTGAAGGACAAGGAAGAGTTGTAGTAACTGTAAATGAGAAGTCAGAAGAAGATTTCTTAGAATATATGATTGCTTCAGGTGTTTCATTTACATTGTTAGGTCACGTTACTAAAGGTAAATTGATGGTTGACGATGAGCATTATGGATTCATCACAGAAGCAAAAGAATTATTTAACAATGCGTTAGGTAAAAAACTTAATTAAGATATTAGATTTTTAGATATTAGAAATTAGATAAAATAATTACCATCTAACTTCTAATATCTAGTTTCTAACTTCTAAATAAAAAAAGATGGAATACAATACAACAAGAGATAAATTAGTTTTACCAGAATACGGAAGAAACGTTCAGAATATGATTTGTCATGCAATGGAAATTGCTGATAGAGATGAACGTAACCGAGCTGCTCAAGCTATTATAGAAGTAATGGGACAGTTAAATCCACATTTACGAGATGTAGATGATTACCGTCATAAACTTTGGACACATTTATTCTTGATGTCTAATTTTCAATTAGATGTTGATTCACCATATGAAATCCCAAAAAAAGAAGAATTAGCAACAAAACCCGAAAGATTAGAATACCCTTCAAGTAAAATACGTTTTGGACATTATGGAAAATATACACAACGAATCCTAGAAGGAGCTTCTGAAGTTACTGATGAAGGTGAGAAAGAGTATTTGAAACGTTCGATGGCTAATTTCATGAAAAAACAGTTTTTGGTTTACAATAATGATGCTGTAGAAAATCATGTGATTGCTAATCAATTATCTGAATTATCTAAAAAAGCATTGATTCTTGAAAATCCAGATGATTTAATGAGTACTAACTCAATTTTAAAATCATATGGAATTCAACAGAATAAAAACAACAAGAACAAGCAACAGCAAAACAAAAAGAAATTTAAAAAATAATCAAAATGGCGTCTTTTGAAATTCATGGCGGTAAGCCTTTAAAAGGGGAGTTAGTTCCTCAA
>CALPUT020000273.1 GCA_943326825.2 Chryseobacterium gleum
ATATTACCTCTATAATTATGATAAAAGAAGAAATCATCAAGTGTTTTTATCTCTTTTATTGATGAAGAATATTTTGATTTAGCGAATGTAAATCTCGCAGATGGGAAATAAAAGGTAAAATCAGGTTGAATAGATTTCGTGGAATTATAAAATGAAATAGCGATTTGTCTTGTGTCGGATTTTAAATTATCGAGATTGAAGAAAAAATCTTCTTTTATCTCGATTCGACTATAATCCCAATTAATATAGGAGGTATTAATTTTACTTAATTCATCTTTAGAGAGTTCATTTTTTAAATCTCCATTTTTACCATAATGATACCATTTTACATTATCATCCATAAGATCTTGAACGATTTTCTTGAAATTAATTTGCTTAAATAATTCAGGTTCATTTGTTGTATTTATTTCCCTCCAAATTCTTTTGGAATAAATTACCGTTCTTTCTTCTACAAATTGATAAGGATAAAAGTTTTGTTTGTTTTTTATTAAAACATATTCAGGGTAAATAGTATAAATTTCTTGATATGGAAAGTTCGTTTTTGGGAAAATAAAATCAAAAACAATATTATTTAAATAATTTCTTTGGACTTTTATTTTACCTTCTTCATCCCAAATAGACCAAATGTTAGATCGTTGTCCATTTATAAAATAGCCAATTACTTTTGTCTTTCCATTTGGATATTTTTCTTTATAAATACCGTTTAATTGATTATTTACTAAAGAAAAATCGACATCAATTCCTTGAACATTTAAAGTATCTTCTTTAGATTCATTCATTCGTTGAACGATTCTAAAACCAACATATCTCGAAGAACTATCTTGATATTCGTAATGATATTTTTTATCCAGATTTGAAGGATTGTAATTTATATGATAAGAATTACCATAAATGACCTTGCGTTTCATCGCTGGAGGATCTGTCGTTTTTGCATTATATTGATAATTTAAAAAGTCAGAATACTCAAAAAAACTTTCGTCGTAGCAATTTAATGTCCAAGTTTGTAGTTCATTGTTATCAATGCTGCCATATAAATTAGTATATGCAATAATTTCAGATAGTAAAGGAAGTTCATAGGTGAATTCATAACCTATTGATTTAGCTTTACTAGTTAACCATTTACAATAATTTTGGGCAACACTCCAAGAGACTCCTGGCATCGGCTTTTTTTGTAGTTTTTCATTGTTTAATATTTTATGAATCATCTCTTCTTTTATATCTCTAGAACATGGTAATTGAGCTTTGTAAAATAGTTTAGAAGAGTCTTTTTTTACTGAATTTAGGTATGTTTTAAATTCATTTACAGTGATGAAATGTGAAATTAAAAATGATTTAACCTCTATTTTCTCTAATAAATTTTTATTCTGAACTTCTAATTTAGAATTAGGTACAGGATAATATTGTCCATAGGAACTATATATTATCAAAAATGAAAATTGAACTAAAATGAATGTATTTTTAAATTTCATAGCTCTTGATTATTAATTTGATTTGTTAGATTTTTCGGTCTTTAAAAGTAAGTAAACGAGTTGACTAAATTAATAATCAACTAAAAAAAGGATTATAATAAATAAAATCATTATACCGGAGCTGAACCACACTGAGAATAATAAAAAAGGTTATAATGAAAGTATAAACTATAAATTAAATGGATTGGTAATTGAATGATAGATAAATTTTTTCTTGTTTTTTGTTTTAAAAAATAGTAAAGTAAATGTCAGCCAATCAATTCTTTTCAGACTTACACTACTGTAATTGGCTTTTTTAGTTTAATTGCTAAATAACACTTTATGGGTTTCTCAAAGTTAAACTTTAATGATACATTTTTTCAGGAATGTTATGAATAAAATCTTTTAAGTTATTTTTTTCTCGAATTAACCAATCAGATATCAATACTTTGGCTACCTCTTGGCCAAAAATAATTTTATTGATAAACTAGTATTTCCATAGGAGAACAGAAAAATAGTATTTATCTTATTTTTATCAACTTTCCATAAGATTGTTTATCATTAACCGTGTTAATGGTATAAGTATATATACCTTGAGATAATTGGGATGCATCAATTTCAGATTTATTACTTTTAATGACTAATACACCTTGCATGTCATACAATTCAAAAGATTTAATTTCTTCTGAAATTTTTATATTTATTTTATCGGTTACCGGATTAGGATATATTTTTGAATCAATTAAACCATATATTTCAGTGGAAGCATTCGGATTAGTATAAGAAACAGTAATATCATCTATCCATAGAGAACTTTCAGCTAATCCATTTTGAACATTATAGTTATTACACCCAATACATTCGTATCTGGTTTTTAGTGTCGATGATGCTTGAAAAATAAGTCTACCTAAAGCATTTGGATTACCACATGTATTCCCAAAAATATTTGTAAAATTTAGTGTATGGTTTTGCCAGTTGTTATCGGTTCCTGTGAAGAATAGGTAACCATATGCGCATGCATCTTCAATAATACCACTTGGTGATAAGTAAAATAAAACCGCTGCAGTATCTCCTGTTGCAATTTGATGTTTAGAATAAAAACTTACCTCAATACTTCCCCAACTGTTTATGTTCCAACTCCAATTTCCTTGAATAAACGGATAATATTCTGCACCTCCAGGCACAGTATCATTACCCCAAACCCTAAATTGATTTATTTCAGAACTGACTGTCGTACTCACTTTTAAAGATTGAGAACCGCTATTTGCTGTTGTAGTATCGATTGAATAATAACCAATCCATCCAGGGGAATCAGATAATCCTTGAACTGGAGTTAATTGCGGAGGTATGTTGTTACTAAAAGGTGCTTCAAAATCACCATTATCAACAAAAACAGAAGTTGACTGGGAAATTACTGAATTGAATATTAAAAAAAACAGAATAGTTGAAAGAATTGTTCTCATTTTCATAAGGTATAATTAAAAACTATTTTTGAAAAATTTTCTCTTTGTTCCATCCGAATAATAATAAATCAGAGGAGTGTTATATGACTGACATGTTTCTCTTCCTAGCATATCAACAACTTTAACCAACTCTACTTTATTGTTTGATTGGTATTCATTGATGCCTAATGCCCAAAAAGAATTTTCTGATAATATACTTGTGAGTTCTTCAGCTAGCTGATCATTACTCGACAAATTTTCTGGAAATGTATATACTAGGGTGCTGGCACCTGGATCAATTGTATTTGGAATAAACATAAGAATAAGTGGTAAGCCAGATCCATACAAAGTATAATATTGTGAATAGATGTTATTAACATTTGCATTCGCAAACCCTGGAAATGTTAGAGAATGCTGGTACTCCCAAAATGCCAGATCAGAACAGTCAGCTTGGTTTGAATTAAGATCTTGTAAAAAGAATTCGAATACTTTAACCCCCATAGTACCTTCTCCATAATTTGACCAAATAGTTTGTAATTCTGGAGCAGTAATATTACATGGTCCACACCAAGCGGATCCAAAATCTAAAATTACCGCATTGCCATTTTGCAATTCAGTATACATATTGTATTGAACACCATCACAAGACGTCTCAGTCCAATTAGGTATCTGACAAAAACAAGTAGATGAAATTATTATATAAGTGAGTAGTATAATTTGTTTCATAGAAAATTAAATTTGTAAATTAAAATTATTAAAAGTAATTTTAATTTACAAATTTAATTTTTGATTTTTCACTTTAATAGCATGCAGTCTAGAAGGTTATGTGATATCCGTGCGAATAACCCTAATAGATTTTATGTCCATCTTTTCTCGTCTAAATATGTTTAATAACTTCATTTTTTAATTGCTCATAGTTTCCTAAATCAACTATTTTTATATTTTCTAAATTATCAACGCCACATGCAGATGTAGTAATTATTGGAATACCTTTAGAAATGGCTTTTAGAATTTGTCTAGGTTGATTTTCAATAAAAGTAGGGTAAATAACTAAACCAATTTCGTTAAAGTCACCTTTAAATTTTTCAACTTTAAATTCTAAAATCAAAATTTGATTTAAACCGTAAATCAATGTAATTCCATTTTACAGTTGCATCTCGGTCTTGTTCTGCAAGTGAGCCTTTTATAACTTTTGTATGTTTATGTCTTTCGATAATATCAAAATTTGCTTTTAAAGCCGAAT
>CALPUT020000274.1 GCA_943326825.2 Chryseobacterium gleum
TCTTCAAATAGATAATCTTCATTGCCATTTAAAAATATTTTAGAACAAATAGGATCAATCTTACCTGTTACAATATTTTGTTTGTGGCCAACTGCATTGATGTGATCTCCAACTAAACACAAATCTTTAAAAATAGTATTTCCATGTTTTCCGTATTGATTTTCCCAAATAATCGTTCCGTTGACATTTAATTTTAAAAGATACGCTTTCGTCATCAATGAATCAGCATTGTAAATTTGACCTCCAATGACACAAATACTATCGTTTAAAAGTCGAATACTTGTTGCAAAGTCTTCACCGGAGGTTCCGATTTGTTTGGTCCAAAGAGTATCACCATTTTTATCTGTTTTCACTAAGTAAATATCTTTATCACCTATTGTTCCAGAATTGGTTTCGCCAACCATTAAAATGCTTGTGTCAGGAAGTAAGACAGCATCATTTACTTTTTCCCATCCTGAACCACCGTATGATTTTTCCCAAATTAAATTTCCTGATAAATCAGTTTTGATTAGATAGAAATCATAACCACCATTTCCGATTGAATTGGTAAAGCCACTTACATATAAGGCATCATTTTTTGAATATAAAACGCGTCTTCCCCAATCAGTTTCAATTCCACCATAATTTTTTGACCAAATATTTTGTCCTAAGCTATCAATCTTTAATAAGAATATTTGAGAAGAGTTTGTTTCACTAAAACTACTAGATGAACCCGTTATAATATAACTGCTATCTTCAAGTTGAACTGCTCCTTGACCAAAATCATACCCATTGTTAGAATACAATTTGTAGAATGAAATTTGTGACCATCCGATGAATGGAAAAACAAGAATTAGAAACGTTTTAATTAAAATCTGCATTGTAGTCTAAAAATTAATGATTTACCATTCCCGTTTTTATTGAAAGCTCCAATGATGTTTTCAGAGGCCATTCCAATTACACATTTTTTTATTTTAGCGTTGATATAAAATCCTGTTCTAAAATAAGCGTATCCACCATAACTTTCTTGAAGTCCGAAATCGAAAACTTGATTCAATTTGTAATTCGCTCCAGCATAGACCATCGGTATATATGACATTGTTGGAAACATTCGAATTCCAAAAAATGATTGCAATTTTCGAAGTTGATATTGATCGACAATTTTTCCAACTTGGAACATTACAGGTAAAAATAAATTAGAGCGTTGAATTGATTTCTGAATTCCTAATTGAGAATATATTTGAGTGGTATCTGAAAATACATTGTTTTCGCCAATTAACTGATTTAATTTGAAACCGCTGTAATGATAAGTAGAATCAAAAGTGTATGTAGTTGCACCAGATGAAATTGTCGCTAAACCTAAATTCTTCACAACAAATTGAATGTATGCATTTTGTTCTTTCGTCCAGTCTATTTTTAGTTTTAAATCTAAATCTATTCCAAAGCCATATCCTTTATTAAATTTTGCACCATTAGAACTGCTAAAATCTCCGTTGATTTTTAGACTATCATTAAATCCACCATTTGGTTGAAAAAATGCTCCGTCAATAATTGAACCTTGAACATTGTTTTGAAGATTAAAGTAGTTAAAACAAATACTTGATTTTGATTTTTTGAAAATAATACCCAAACCTATTTTTTGAAATGTTGAGAATTTAAACTCTGTACCTGTCAAATTCAAGGTTTTATCTATATATTTTTCGTTCCCATAAAATGTCAATCCAAATGCGTCTTTTGAATAGGTCATTGATCCAATAGAAGTATAACCTGTTTTGATGATAAGACCAATATTGGATTTTTTCAACAAATTGATTTTTAGATTTCGATATTCAAGTTCAGAATTAACATCAAATCCAGTAATGTTCAGACCGTTCATTTTTTTGAACGAATGATCTTTGATTTCTGTTGATAGATAACCGCCGTTAATGAATTTTCCCATAAATTCATTTCTCATAGCAGTTGAGGAATATTCTCCGGAACAATTTAAGATGATTTCATTATAATTCGAAAGTGTGTCGTATTGAATTGGAAGAAGTTGTTGAGAGTAACTCATCCCAGTAATTAATAGAAATAGAAAAAAATTAAATTTCATCTAAATACGTGCTTTAAGTTTAAAAATTGCTTTTAATTGAACACCAAGAAATGCTCCTTCCGGAATGATTACTTGCTGATTTGTTCCTGATGAAGGAGAGGGGCTATCCAATTTTGCTTTCACTACAATTTTATGAATAGAGCTAATGTTTTTTATGATTTCTTCCGATAAATTAAAGTTAATATTTGATTTAGAGTATATTAATCCTTGGGATGTATAGTCAGAACCAAAGAGTGAAGAAGTGATTTTGTTATCACCAGAAACTGTGTAAAGTGTATTCCCATTTTGATCCACCAAAAACAACGTAATCTCACTTCCAAAAGGAAATGAATTTTGAGTTGTTAGACTGAATTTACCAGAACTTATATGTGATTTTTTCTCATCCTGTTTTAAATCAAAATCAAACGTGTCTTGAGCTGTTAATCCATTGAATCCAATTGTTAGCGGCATTTGAGCGTCTATCGAAACTTTCAATTTACTATTTGGAAAAATTTCATTCCATCCACCAGAAACATTTCCCCAAGGATTTAGTTGAATTGAATAGCCAATCGAATGTTTTGCTCCTAAATTTTCTAAATAGGCTTCTAAATTACTGTTCAAAGAATTAAATTGAATGTTTTTTATGCTTGGCGTGAAATTATCCCAAGTACCCGTTGCTGGATCTAAAAACATTGGTTGGCCTATTTGAGGGTGTTGAAGTATTACACTATTTGAAGCATAATTTTCACTTTTGATTTCGAATAAAGTCGCTTTTGCACTAATTTTCAGTCCATTTGAAATCGTGAATGATAAATTCGTTGACGGTAAATCAATTGATCCTGCTATTAATTTCGATAGGGCATCGATTGTTGTAGTTGTTGTATCTGAGATAATTTTATTCCCGAAGTAACCTCTAGCATAATCAACCTTAATATTTTTTATTGTTGCCTCAATTTTTGTGACATCTTGATTAGTGATTGTAACCGAAGGACCATTAGGATCTGTTTTAACTGAAACATAAGATTGTAAAACATTATCTGTGCCACCATTTACACCCGTTAAATCCATATCATAACCTGATATGTCTACAGTTTCATTTACGATACCAGGATTATTTTGAGAACCTGCTGGTGCAATATATTGATGCTGATAATCAATACCATTTTTAGAAACACCCGGTAGCGTTACAGTGAAATATGTTTTAGTACCTATTGGATTCGATAATTTCAATTCAATTGCACCTTGTTTAACTCTTATTTTTTTTAATTGAACATCTTTTAAATCAATAGGGTGTTCGTCTATTTGGGAAGGGTTAACAAAGTTGGTGCCTGGTGCAACAACTAAATTATTGACAGATAATGAATAATTTGTTTTAATTGTAGTATCGGGAATTGTTATAAGATCAGTTAAGTTTATGTTCATCAATGTACGATGTAAATCTAACTCATACATGCTTGAAGATAAGATGGATAACGTTGAATCATTCACAAATTTATTAAGCGTTATCGTATCGTTTAAAACTGGAATATTCCAATCTGAATCCCAAGATGTCTTTTGTTTTCTACAGGAAAACAAAAAAACGCTTGTTATAATAAGAAGTATAATTTTTTTCATAATCGTATTATATCAAACGTTTTATATTTTAAAAGGTTGGTAATCTTATGCTCTTTCTATAACAACTGCATATCCTTGACCAAGTCCGATACACATTGTAACTAGTGCATAACGCTTATTGGTTTTTTGTAATTCAATCGCTGCTGATAGTAATATTCTAGCGCCAGACATTCCAAGTGGATGCCCTAAAGCAATTGCACCTCCATTTGGATTAATTCTTGGATCATTATCTTCTAAGCCTAATTCACGTGTACATGCAAGAACTTGAGCAGCAAACGCTTCGTTTAATTCTAAAATATCCATTTGGTCTAAAGTCAAACCAGCTCTTTCAAGTGCTTTTTTAGAAGCATACACCGGACCGATTCCCATAATTCTAGGTTCAACTCCTGCTATTGCACCTGAAATAATTTTAGCCAAAGGTTTTAAGTTGTGTTTTTCAACCGCTTCACCTGAAGCGATTAATAA
>CALPUT020000275.1 GCA_943326825.2 Chryseobacterium gleum
TCTTCAAATAGATAATCTTCATTGCCATTTAAAAATATTTTAGAACAAATAGGATCAATCTTACCTGTTACAATATTTTGTTTGTGGCCAACTGCATTGATGTGATCTCCAACTAAACACAAATCTTTAAAAATAGTATTTCCATGTTTACCGTATTGATTTTCCCAAATAATCGTTCCGTTGACATTTAATTTTAAAAGATACGCTTTCGTCATCAATGAATCAGTATTGTAAATTTGACCTCCTATGACACAAATACTATCGTTAAAAAGTCGAATACTTGTCGCAAAGTCTTCACCAGAAGTGCCCATTTGTTTGGTCCAAAGAGTATCACCATTTTTATCTGTTTTCACCAAGTAAATATCTTTATCACCTAATGTTCCAGAATTGGTTTCGCCAACCATTAAAATGCTTGTGTCAGGAAGTAAAATGGCATCGTTTACTTTTTCCCATCCTGAACCACCGTATGATTTTTCCCAAATTAAATTTCCTGATAAATCAGTTTTGATTAGATAGAAATCATAACCACCATTTCCGATTGAATTGGTAAATCCGCTTACATATAAGGCATCATTTTTTGAATATAAAACGCGCCTTCCCCAATCAGTTTCAATTCCGCCATAATTCTTTGACCAAATATTTTGTCCTAAGCTATCAATCTTTAATAAGAATACTTGAGAAGAGTTTGTTTCACTAAAACTACTAGATGAACCCGTTATAATATAACTGCTATCTTCAAGTTGAACTGCTCCTTGACCAAAATCATACCCATTGTTAGAATACAATTTATAGAATGAAATTTGTGACCATCCGATGAATGGAAAAACAAGAATTAGAAACGTTTTAATTAAAATCTGCATTTTAGTCTAAAAATTAATGATTTACCATTCCCATTTTTATTGAAAGCTCCAATGATGTTTTCAGACGCAATTCCAAATACACATTTTTTTATTTTAGCATTAACATAAAGTCCTGTTCTAAAATTTGCAAATCCTCCATAACTTTCTTGAAGTCCAAAATCGAAAACTTGATTTAATTTAAAATTTGCTCCAGCATAAACTAATGGAATATAAGAAATCGTTGGAAACATTCTAATTCCAAAAAATGATTGCAATTTTCGAAGTTGATATTGATCTACAATTTTTCCAACTTGGAACATTACAGGTAAAAATAAATTAGAGCGATGAATTGATTTCTGAACGCCTAATTGAGAATAGATTTGAGTTGTGTCTGTAAACACATTATTTTTTCCAATTAACTGATTTAATTTAAAACCACTGTAATGATAAGTGGAATCAAAAGTATATGTTGTAGCACCTGATGAAATTGTTGCTAAACCTAAATTCTTCACTAAAAATTGTATGTAAGCATTTTGTTCTTTCGTCCAGTCTATTTTTAGCTTTAAATCTAAATCTATTCCAAAGCCATATCCTTTATCAAATTTTGCCCCATTAGAACTGCTAAAATCGCCATTTATTTTTAGACTATCATTAAATCCTCCATTCGGTTGATAAAACGCTCCGTCAATAATTGAACCTTGAATATTGTTTTGAAGATTAAAGTAATTAAAACAAATACTTGATTTTGATTTTTTGAAAATAATACCCAAACCAATTTTTTGAAATGTTGAGAATTTAAACTCTGTTCCACTTAAATTCACTGTTTTATCGATATATTGTTCATTTCCGTAAAATGTTAATCCAAATGCATCTTTTGAATAAGATATTGATCCAATAGAAGTATAACCTGTTTTGATGATAAGACCAATATTGGATTTTTTCAACAAATTGATTTTTAGATTTCGATATTCAAGTTCAGAATTAACATCAAATCCAGTTATGTTCAGACCGTTCATTTTTTTGAACGAATGATCTTTGATTTCTGTTGATAGATAACCGCCGTTAATGAATTTCCCCATAAATTCATTTCTCATAGCAGTTGAAGAATATTCTCCAGAACCATTTAAGATAATTTCATTATAGTTTGAAAGTGTATCATATTGAATAGGAAGAAGTTGTTGAGAATAACTCACACAAGAAATAAATACCAATATGTAGTAATAGAATTTCATTTAGATACTTGCTTTAAGTTTAAATATTGCTTTTAATTTAACTCCCAAAAATGCTCCTTCAGTGATGATTATTTGTTGGTTTGTTCCTGTTACAGGCGATGGGCTATCTACTTTTGCTCGAACAACAATTTTATTTATTGAACTGATGTTTTTTATTATCTCTTCTGATAAATCAAAATTGATTATTGAATTAGAATAAATTAATCCTTGCGAAGTATAGTTAGAACCATAAAGTGAAGACGTAACTTTTTCATCACCAGCAATTGTGTAAAGTAAGTTTCCTGATTTATCCAATAAAAACAACTTAATTTCACAACCAAATGGAAATGAATTTTGAGTTGCGAGACTAAATTTACCTGAACTAATATGTGATTTTTTCTCATCTTGATTTAAGTCAAAATCAAATGTATCTTGAGCTGTCAATCCATTAAAACCTATAGTTAATGGCATTTGAGCGTCTATCGAAACTTTCAATTTACTATTTGGAAAAATTTCATTCCATCCACCAGAAACATTTCCCCAAGGATTTAATTGGATGGAATAACCAATTGAATGTTTAGAGCCTAAGTTCTCAAGATAGTTTTCTAAGTTACTATTTTGAGAATTAAATTGAATTGTTTTTATACTTGGAGTGAAATTATCCCATGTTCCAGTTGCTGGATCTAAAAACATCGGTTGACCTATTTGAGGATGTTGAAGTGTCACACTATTTGATGCGTAATTTTCACTTTTGATTTCGAATAACGTAGCTTTTGCACTGATTTTAAGACCATTTGAAATCGTGAATGATAAATTCGTTGACGGTAAATCAATTGATCCTGCTATTAATTTCGATAGTGCATCGATTGTTGTAGTTGTTGTATCTGAGATAATTTTATTTCCGAAGTAACCTCTTGCATAATCAACTTTAATATTTTTAATTGTTGCTTCAACTTTTGTAACATCTTGATTGGTAATTGTTACAGTTGGCCCGGAAGGGTCTGTTTTTACGGCGACATTTGATTGAAGTACATTATAACTTCCACCATTTGTACCGGTTAAATCCATATCATATCCCGAAATATCTACATTTTCAATTATAATTCCCGGATTACTTTGTGAGCCAGGAGGAGCGATGAATAGATGTTGAAAATCAATTCCATTTTTTGTTACTCCTGGAAGGGTAATTGTGAAATATGTTTTCGTACCTACAGGATTGGATAACTTTAAAGAAATTGCACCTTTTTTTAGTCTAATTTTTTTTAGTTGAACATCTTTTAAATCAATCGGATGTTCTTCGATTTGTAATGGATTTACAAAGTTTGAGCCAGGTGCTAAAACTAAACTATTTACAGATAATGTATAATTTGTTTTTATGGTTGTGTCAGGAATTGTGATTAGATCAGTAAGATTTACATCCATTAATGTACGATGTAAATCCAATTCGTACATTCCTGATGGTGAAATGGAAAGCGTCGAATCATTTACAAATTTATCCAATGAAAGCGTGTCATTTACAACTGGAATATTCCAATCTGAATCCCAAGATGTTTTTTGTTTTCTACAGGAGAACAAAAAAACGCTTGTTAAAATAAGAAGTATAATTTTTTTCATAATCGTATTATAACAAACGTTTTATATTTTAAAAGGTTGGTAATATTATGCTCTTTCTATAACAACAGCGTATCCTTGACCTAGTCCGATACACATTGTTACAAGTGCATAACGTTTATTCGTTTTTTGTAATTCAATCGCTGCTGATAGTAATATTCTAGCGCCTGACATTCCAAGTGGGTGACCTAAAGCGATTGCACCTCCATTTGGATTAATTCTTGGATCATTATCTTCTAAACCTAATTCACGTGTACATGCAAGAACTTGAGCAGCAAACGCTTCGTTTAATTCTAGTATATCCATTTGGTCTAACGTTAAACCAGCTCTTTCAAGTGCTTTTTTAGAAGCATACACCGGACCGATTCCCATAATTCTAGGTTCAACTCCTGCTATTGCACCTGAAATAATTTTAGCCAAAGGTTTTAAGTTGTGTTTTTCAACCGCTTCACCTGAAGCGATTAATAA
>CALPUT020000276.1 GCA_943326825.2 Chryseobacterium gleum
TTGACCTGTAATCATCTCAGGATATGCTTGATAGTAAATAAAACATGGGCGACGGAATTGTAAACGGTAAGGTGAACGACCTCCATCACTTATTAAATAAAATCCTAATTCTCCATTTCCACCTTCTACACAGTGATAAACTTCTCCAACTGGAACAGGAGTTTCTCCCATTACAATTTTAAAGTGATAAATCAATGCTTCCATATTTTCATAAACCTCTTGTTTTGGAGGCAAGAAAAAATCAGGAACATCAGCGTGACAAGGTCCTTCTGGCATTTTATCTAAAGCTTGTCTAATAATAGATAAACTTTGGCGGATTTCTTCTTGTCTTACTTGGAAACGATCGTATGTATCTCCATTTGAACCAACAGGTATAATGAAATCAAAATCTTCATATGATGAATAAGGATTCATCACACGAACATCATAATCAACACCTGTTGCTCTTAAATTTGGTCCAGAAAATGAATATTCTAAAGCTCTTTCAGCTGAAATTGGACCAGAATTAATTGTTCTGTCCATGAAGATTCTATTTCTAGTCAATAAGTTATCGAATTCTGCAAATAAAGCAGGGAACTCTTTTAAATAATCTTCTAATTTCGAGTAAAAAGTTGGCGAAAATTCATGATCAAATCCACCAATTCTTCCTAAATTAGTTGTTAATCGAGCACCACATACTTCTTCAAACATATCATAGATTTTCTCACGTTGTTGGAACATGTAAGTAAATCCTGTTAAAGCACCCGTATCAACACCAATAACTGAATTACAAACCAAATGATCTGCAATTCTTGCTAATTCCATTATGATAACACGCATATACTGAACTCTCTTTGGAATTTCACATCCAATTAATTTCTCAATTGTCATGTGGTAACCGATATTATTAATCGGTGAAGAACAGTAATTTAAACGATCTGTTAATGTTGTTATTTGATTATAAGGTCTTCTTTCAGCTATTTTTTCAAAAGCACGGTGAATATACCCTACTGTTTGAGTAGCTTCTAAGATTTTCTCACCATCAACTTTTAAAATATTTTGGAAAATACCATGTGTTGCTGGGTGAGTAGGACCTAAATTCAATGTAGCAATATCTCCATCAATAGTTTCTGATGATAGATAACCGGCACTTTCGAATTCGTTTTTTGTTAATTTTTCACTCATCTCAATACTTTATTTATTATCTACCAAAGAAACGATCATCTTTATCTTCTCTCGTCCCATCTTCTAGTCTGAACTCTTTTCTCATTGGGAAATAATCCATTGATTCTTCGTTTAAAACACGAATTAAATTAGGGTGACCAGAAAAAATAACTCCATAGAAATCAAAAGTTTCTCTCTCCATCCAGTTAGCTCCAACATACAAATCAGTAATAGATGGAATTTCAGGATTTTCAATTGAAAGAAAGGTTTTTAAACGAATTCTGAAGTTATGAATTAAACTATGTAAATGATAAGTTACACCAAGTTCACTACCTGCATTTTCAGGATAATGAATCCCTCCAATTAAAGTCAAATAGTTGATTTGAAATGAAGGCTCATTTTTTAACCACTCAATCACATTATGAATTTCAGCTAAAGAAACTTCAACAGTCAACAAATCAAAAGGCTCTTGACTTTCGCTTATAGCTTCTCCGAATTTTTCTTTTAATTTCGAATAAACTGTTTCGTTGATCAAAGTACTATTTGCCATCCGATTCAATGTTAAAAGTATGTAACATTTTCTTGTATTCGTCAGAATGTCTTCTACGTAATGATTCGTTTTTAACCATTTTGTGAATATTCATAATACCATCTATAATTTGCTCTGGTCTTGGAGGACATCCTGGTACATATACGTCAACTGGAATTACTCTATCAATTCCTTGAAGAACACTGTATGTATCAAAAATACCACCACTTGAAGCACAAGCACCTACTGAAAGAACCCATTTAGGTTCAGCCATTTGCTCATAAACTTGCTTCAAAATTGGAGCTAATTTTTTAGAAATTGTACCTGCAACTATTAATAAATCTGCTTGTCGTGGTGAAAACGACATACGTTCCATCCCAAATCTAGAAAGATCATAGTTACTTCCCATCGTTGCCATGAATTCAATCCCACAACAAGAGGTAGCAAAAGGCAAAGGCCACATAGAATTAGATCTTGCAGCACCAATTACTTTATCAAGACGAGTTAATTGGAAACCTTCTCCATTTATCGTCTCTACGTTTGAATCAAAAGTTACTTTTCCCATTCGAGAGCTCCTTTTTTAAGTACATAGAAAAATCCAATAAGAAAAAATGCAACAAACATTATTACAGCTAGAAGTCCTTCTAATTGTAATTCTTTAAAGTTTACTGCATAAGGGTAAAAGAATATTACTTCGACATCAAACAAAACAAATAAAATTGCTGTTAAAAAGTAACGAACTGAAACAGGAAAACGAGCGTCTCCTTTAGATTCGATACCACATTCGAAGTTAGCATCCTTCTTTTTAGAATTTAATTTTGGCCCTAAAATATGGGTAAAAACCAAAACCAAAACCACAAATCCTAGAGCTACACTAGCCTGGATTAGTATTGGTAAATAATCATTTGCTGTTGACATTTGTATAATTTTTAATTATTCAACCATGATGAAGTTACAAATTTATAGTTTTTTAACTAAATGAAAACAATATTTACTAATTAAAAAAAGTTTATTTATCCCATTAACTTCTTTAAGCCACTATTTCAAATGATTATGAAGAAAAATGAATAAAAAAAATTAATAAAATGAAATTAAAGAATTATCAAAAAGTAAAAGAATTATTTCATCCAAAAAATGATTTATTAAATTTACAAAAAACATAATGTAAAGTATAAAAATTACGATGAGACAAATATCTTTTTTAATAATTTTAATAATTTTCATTCATTTTTCTTGTCAACAATTCAAAAGGCCTTCTATTGCTAAAATGAATCAAGAATATTCAGTCAAAAAATGTTCTGTAAATGATTCAGTTAAATCGGAAACACCAAAAATAATTTGGGAAAAGAACAAAAAAAACTCTAAAAATCTCCCTCCAATTATTTATTATGCTCCTCATCAAGATGATGAAACTATTGGCATGGGGGCTTCCATAGCGGAAAAAGTAAGATTAGGTCACCCGGTTTATATCGTTTTACTAACAAATGGTGCCAACGAAGAAATTCTAAAATATTTAAAATCAGTTGATTCAAATGCTATTATGAATGATGTTACTCAAGCTAGAAACAATGAATTTTTGGCAGCATGTATTATATTAGGAGTCTCAAAAGTTTATATATCAAATAATGGTGAAGGATTTGATGAAACTTTGGGGAAAGATAAAATTGAAGCCAAATTTGAAGAAACGATTCGTTTTTTCACCGATTTATACCCAAACGCCAAACATAATACTGTCAGTGGAAACTGCGATTCTTACAACAATGAATGCCATAAAATGTCTACACATCAAGCTGCCACAAATGCTATACATAAATTATTTTCAAAAAAAATCGTAAAAGAAATTAATCTTTTTAGAATCTACATCTATTACAATAATGTAAATTCTTGTGATCGCTCTTGTAGTATTATTAAAAATTCAAAATCAAAAGACCATAAAGTAAAGCAAAAAGCTATAAATCAATACAAACTGGTCAATCATTCAAAAAAAAGATATGGTATTGGTTATTACCACAGTGTTTATGGGTTATTAGAGAACGCTTACAATTCAGAGTATGAATACATAGATTTCATCGAAAACGATTCGATAAAATAACTAAATAGAAAGTGTAAATTCTCATTTCACCTCTTATTTCTAAATAAAAACGTAAATTTAAACGCAAATTAATTTACAAAAACATGAACATCGTTCGCATACACAAAAACAAAGTAAACTCAATTGAAAGAAGACATCCTTGGGTATTTTCAGGAGCAATAATCAGTGAAACAGAAAGCTTGAAAGATGGGGACATTGTTACTGTATGCGATTACAAAGACCGTTTTTTAGCTCGAGGACATTTTCAGCACGCTACTATTTCGGTTCGTGTTTTGACATTCGAACCTGTTGAATTAGATCAAGAATTCTATAATTCTAGGATTTCAAACGCTGTTGAATTAAGAAAAA
>CALPUT020000277.1 GCA_943326825.2 Chryseobacterium gleum
ACAAAATCAACTGTTTTAGTTCCATTAAAACCATAAACAGATGAGTTCAGATATCAATACTCGAATTGCGAAAAAATACATTTTTTCAAACAAAAAACTGACGACTGTTGCAGTAATGGGTGTTTTGTTAGGAATGTCGGTGTATATTTTTATGAATAGCTTATTAGTTGGATTTGATCGCAGTTCAAACACTTCAATTTTCAGAAGTACATCACATATAAGAGTTTACAAAGATGATGAAATAAGTCAAGTACTTGTTAATGACCCAAAAGATCATTACATCATCGTGAACCCAAAAGTTGTTCCGAATAACAATACAATCATTAATCCGGATAAGATTCAATCTATCATTTTAGCTCAAAAAGATGTTGTAGTTGTTACCCCTCAAGTGAATTCAAATGTTTTCTACAACAACGGAAAATCACAAATTTCAGGTCTTTCTGTTGGCATAAAACCAGATGAAGCTAATTTGATGTATGATATCAAATCTTTTATGGTTGAAGGGAATTTTGATTTGTTGAAATCGAAACCAAATGGAATCGTAATTGGAAGCGGGATTTCGGAAAAAATGAATCTTTCAGTGAATGATAATATCAATTTAACTTCATCAAAAGGAATCAATCGAACATTTAAAATAGTTGGGATTTTCAAAACAAATAATTCAGTTACGGACAAAAGTAAATCGTATATCAACATAGCTGCGTCACAACAGTTATTGAAACAAGGAAATTCTTACATAACAGACATCAATGTCAATATTAAAAATCCAGAAAAAGCAGAAGAAATTGCAAAGAAAATCAGCGATTTAACGGGTTATAAAGCAGAAGGTTGGAAACAAGCGAATGAAACATTAATGGCAACAAATAAGATGAGAAAAATGATTATCACCTTTGTGTCATTGACAATTTTACTTGTAGCTGGTTTTGGAATTTACAACATTTTGAATATGACTGTCTCTCAAAAGATTAACGACATTGCGATCTTAAAAGCAATGGGTTTTAAAGGAAAAGATGTTATTCGAATATTCGTTACCCAAGCTGTTACAATTGGTTTAATGGGTGTGATTGCCGGAGTCATTATGGCGACCATTTTAATTTCCTTACTCAAACGGGTTTATTTAGGAGGAGATATTGGCTATTTCCCTATTGATTATGAACCTACAAAATTTATACAAGGTGTTGTTATTGGTTTAATAATCACCTTTTTTGCAGGATACATTCCAGCTAAAAAAGCAGCTAAAATTGACCCTGTTGATATATTCAGAAAATAAGAAGAAAAGTAAAGATGGAAACGATTTTAAGAACAGAACAAATCAATAAATTCTTCTACGATCCAGTTGAATTTCAAGTCCTAAAACAAATTGAATTTGAAGTAAAAAAAGGAGAGTTTTTGTCGATGATTGGAAAATCAGGAAGTGGTAAATCTACCCTACTCTATATTCTTTCTACAATGGACACTGATTATACGGGTAAATTATTTATTGATAATCAATTAACTACAGGATTAACCAAAGACCAATTAGCAGAAATTAGAAACGAAAAAATTGGATTCGTTTTTCAATTTCATTACTTATTAGCCGAATTCAGTTGTTTAGAAAACGTGATGATTCCAGCGATAAAATTGGGGAAATTAAGCGAACAAGAAATCGAATCAAGAGCCTACGAAAAATTGAAGATGCTTGGTTTGCAAGATCAAGCTCTTAAACCCGCAAGTAAATTGTCAGGTGGCCAACAACAACGTGTTGCAATTGCCCGAGCACTTATTAACGACCCTTTAATTATAATGGGCGATGAACCAACAGGAAATTTAGACAGTAAAAACACGGATATTGTTTTCGATATTTTCCAAGAATTGACTCGATCATATGGACAAACGATCATCGCAGTAACGCACGACGATGAATTTGCACACAAAAGCGATCGTATAATTGAAATGAAAGATGGAGAAATTCTCCGTTAAAGTTGATTTAAATTTTACTTCAAGGATTTAAACTTTTCATTACCTTTAAGAAATAAATTTTGATCAAAATGAAAACAGCATTAATTACAGGAGCATCTAGTGGAATTGGTTATGAATTAGCAAAAATTCACGCTGAAAAAGGTGGAGATTTAGTGTTAGTTGCTCGAAATAAAGCAAAATTAGATGAATTAAAAGTTGAGTTGGAAAAACAATTCAATGTTTCAGTTTATACGATTGGAAAAGATTTATCTGTTGTAGATGCTGCTTTAGAAGTAATTAATGAAACTACAGAAAAAGGAATTCAAGTTGATTACTTAATCAACAATGCTGGTTTTGGAGAATACGGAATGTTTTCTGAAACAAGTTGGGAAAAAGAGTGTCAAATGATCAATTTAAATATCACAGCGTTGACTCAATTAAGCAAATTGTATTTGAAAGACATGTTGAAACGCAAAAGTGGAAAAATTATGAATGTTGCTTCTACTGCAGCATTTGTTCCTGGTCCAACCATGGCAGTTTATTGCGCAACAAAACCTTATGTTTTGAGTTTTTCAGAAGCTTTAGATAATGAAGTCAGAGAATTCGGTGTGACTGTAACAGCGCTTTGTCCTGGAGCTACTGAAAGTGGTTTTATGGCAGCAGCATCAGCTGAAAACAGTTCGTTATTCAAAGGAAAAAAATTACCAAGTTCTAAAGAAGTAGCTGAATATGGTTACAATGCAATGTTAAAAGGAAAACCGGTTGCAATTCATGGCTTTATTAATCAAGCTTTAGCTTTCTTTGTGAGATTAATGCCAAGAAAATTAGTGGTAAAAGTGAGTAGAAAGGTAATACAATAAAAACAACTACCTAATTATTCACTTCCCAATTTAAAAAATCGATCAATTTAAGCACTGGAATCCCTTTATAAGTATTTCCTTCAAATCCATTTCTGGTAATAACGTATTTAGGATAATTATCTTTCGCCTTTAATAAATTGCCAAATTCTCGTTCAATAGTTTTTTGTTCCTCCAAAACCAAAGCTACTTGAATATAAAGTGTTTCACCTTGTTTTTCACAAACAAAATCAATCTCTTCCGAATTTATAACTCCAACTTTTACATTGTAACCTAAATACCTCAAATGATTATAAACAACATTTTCTAAAATCTTCGCTTTATCTTCTAATCGATATCCCCATAGTGCATTTCGTATTCCTAAATTTTCAAAATAATATTTCTCTCCAATCTCAAATATTCGTTTTCCAACAATATCAAATCTTGCTACTTCATGAATCAAAAAAGCACTTGTTAAATGATGTAAATATGTTTGAACTTGATTAGGTGCAATTTTAGTTTGTTGTGATTTTAAAAAATCACTAATACTTTTTGCTGAAAATAAGCTACCTATGTTATTTGCTAAAAATAAAGTTAATTGTTCAAGAAAACGAACATTCCTAATCGAAAAACGCTCTACAATATCTCTATAAATAATTGTCGTATAAATGTTTTTAAGGTATTCAAAAACCACTGAATCATTTAATGGCAAATGTATAATGTATGGTAACCCTCCATATTTTAAATATAAATCGACTGAATTTTCAGTATTATCAAGTTTATGGAATTGTAAAAATTCTGTAAATGATAAACTAAAAACTGGAATTTCAATAAATCTTCCGCTCAGAACTGTTGATAATTCTCCTGATAATAAATTCGCATTACTTCCTGTACAATATAAATCAATCTGACTATCCAACACCAATGATCGAAGTGCTCTTTCAAATTCTATAACATCTTGTATTTCATCTATAAAAACATAAGTCTTTCCAACTTTTGATCTATTATTTTGGACGTAATTTTCTAAATCTAAATAATCCTTGATTGAATCAAATTGTAAATCTTCTTTGTTGATGTAGATAATTGTAGCTGTTTTATCAATTTCTTGAATGTATTTCATTACCTGAAAAAGCAAATAACTCTTACCCACACGCCTTTGACCTGTAAATGCTTTTATTAATTGCTTACCAACAAAAGGAATAACTTTATCTACATAACTATTTCGCTGATAAACTATTTCGGGAATACGGTATTGACTCATTAAAATATAATTATAAATTTTAACAAATATACCTATAATTAAATTTACAATTATAACATTATTCCAAAAA
>CALPUT020000278.1 GCA_943326825.2 Chryseobacterium gleum
AGCATTTACAGATGTTGATGGAAGAGCACCTGAAGCAACACCGTCATTTAATATTTTTATTTTATCATCACTTTTATCTGAAATGGTAGCATTATCATTATAAGCGATTATTCCAACACCATCAATTGTCATCCATTTGTTATCATTTTCATCGATTGCTATATCATTTGTGAACTTATTAATGCCAGGAGAGCCTAGAGTAAATGATTTCCAAGTTTTCTCTTTTGTGTATACGATTAGAGGGTAAGTCGAATAGCCATTAAGCATCCAAAGATTTCCTTTAGAGTCGTATTTCAGATCTGAAATATATGACCAATTATTGTTAAGACTTGTTTTTTGAATTGGAGAGTTATGAAAATTAAACGTATCAGTTACTTGATCACTATTACTTAATATAGACAATGGGTATTCAGAGTATGTTGCAGCGGCTATTTCATTTTTATTAAGGGGGTTAATGGCAACTGAAACAAAATCCCATATATTTTTATTTTTCCATAGCAACATATTTTGTTTGTCTTTTAACGACCATTTTTCATCTATAAAACTGTAGATTCCAGCGTCACTAAATATTGGTGTTTTATCGCTTAATCCACCACCTGCAATTATTAAATTTCCGTTATATGAATCCATTTTAAAAAAATTGCGTTTTGGAGGACCTTCAAAAGGGTAAGTTGTCAGCGAATATTCATTGTTAATTTTAAAAAGGCCTAATGTTTTATCCGCAACCCAAGTAACACCGGAAACTGTGCAACTATTTTCTACCGAAACCCATGTATTCAAAGAATATGATGAATAAACCTTATTATACGTATAGTCTAAATTTACTATATAGATTGCGCCTTCAGAATTGATTACTAGACGATTTTTATCAGTTGTTAAAGAATTTATTTCAATGCTAAAAGGCTCATTATAAACAGTTGTTTTACCTGTATTCGTAACATGGAACACAGAATCTAATCCATATGCTTTGTTTTGTTGTAATACAAAAAGCTGATCCGAAATTATTTCAATATCCTTGTAAGTATTTAATGAAAGAACAGCTATTCTTGTATCAACAACCCATTGAGAAGGATCTCCCAATGCGATATTGTTAATGTTTGCACGCAACAGTTTTTCAGGAGTCAAAGCAAAGATAGAATCTCCCCTAAATGCGATATCCAAAATAGCTGAACCTTCAATAGTGGGATAAAACGTTTCTTTTACTTCATTTTTTAGTGGGTCAATTTTAACAATCGAAAAACTAGTTGCGAAATATATAAAACCTTGGAAGGGTATTATTTTATTAATTCTTTTATTTCCTAGCACTTGAGCAAGTCGAATAGCAGGAATATTTGTGACTTTATTATCTACGATTTTATCAATATTTCCATTGTCATAACCAATGTATAGAGCTTTTTGTGAATCATCATATCCTAAACAAGTTAAGTTAATGTCTGACAACCCATTTACATCGGTCCAAAGACTAGTTTCACTTGCTTCTATATCATATTCCTGTAAACCATTTTCAAAAGCAGCATAAACAAGGTTGCCTTCAACTACAACATCGATAGCTTTTTTATTAGGAACATGTACACGCCATTCACCTGTCCCTACTTGAGCGTAAAGGCTAAAATTTAAAAATAAAAGGAAGTAAAATAATTTCATTGCCTAATTAACGACTGTTTTTGCCAATTATTTGATGAGGTACGTAATAGTGTAAAAATAGTAATATTAAAAGGGTTTAACAAAAGAAAAAAAACGAAAATTTCGATGAATGTTAAAATACAATTATATTTGACTAAAATCAGAGAAAGATACTAATGAATTTTACTGACATTAAACTAAAGTTTAAATTATTTTTTTCAGAAAAACATTCTTTTCAAGGGTTGTTTTTAATCTTAATAGCTGCTCATTCACTTGTGAAATTTGGCACTGTAAATCAACTTGAATTACAAGGAGATGAGGCATTTAGTGTGTTTTATTCGCAACAATCAATCAATGAATTGTTGCAGACATTGAACAATGAGGCAAATCCGCCACTCTATTATTTGCTCTTACATTTTTGGATTCAACTTTTTGGAATTGGCCTCGTTGCCGTTAAGTCACTAAATATTATAATCAGTATTGGTACGTCAATACTGCTTTTTAAATTGACAAAAAAAATTGGAAATTTTTGGTTCGTTGTTTTCGTTTCAGTTTGTTTTTTATTCTCCAATTTGCATTTTGATTTTAGTCATGAAATACGTGCCTTTCAGCTTGTTTTGTTCCTTACAGTTGCTTCATGCTATTCGTTCATTCAATTCCTTGAAACAAAAAACAGAAAGTGGCTCTATTTATTAATCTTCATAAATGCAGCATTACCTTACACACATTACAATGCTGTTTTGGTACCAATAGTGCAATTTATTGGCTGTTTATTTTATTGGAACAAAGAGAGGAAATTGGTTTTAATGCTTTGTTTAGGATATGCATTGAGTGCAATTTTATTTATACCACAATTGGTGATTTTTAAAAGTGTTGTGCCAGATGAGAATTTCTGGCTGGGACTCTCTACATTTGAGGACTTTAAATATATTTTACTCAAAGTTGTTGGGAACGACCAAGCTTATTATCCTTTAATAATTCCTTATTTTTTATCACCTGTAATGCTGATTATTGGATTGCGTTATTCTTGGTTTACAAAACGATTTTCTTGGAGAATATTTTTAGTGTTTTGGCTGTTATTTATTCTTCCCCTTTTAATTAATTTTTATTTAGCCCAATATATTCCATCTTTTCAAGTCAGATACGTTTTGTTTGTGAGTCTCGGATTGTATCTCTCAATTGGATATTTATTCTTGCATTTTGAGAAAGGTAAATGGCTTTTTAGATCCTATTTCCTGCTTTTAATACTTCATTTTTTCTATCAATTTGACCCAGGAAAAAGAGATGGTGAAGGTTGGAAAGAAACTGCAGAGATGGTTCACAGTTTTCAAAAGAGAAAAGTCGCAGTTATTGTTAATGCATCCTATAAAGCAAGAGATATGATGTATTATTATGATAATGCAGCTTTTCATCAATATAAAACGTTAGATAAAGCATACAAGACGCATGAAATATTTCCATTAAATAGTGTTGCTGAATTGAATAATTTGGGGGATTTGAAACAATACGAAAAAATTATTCTTCTCTTAAGTCATAGCCAAGTGCAAGATCCTGAGGGATTAATTATTGCTGAATTAAATAAGAAATACACACTTTGTTATGAGATTGGCGATCCAATTAGAGCAAAAATTAGGGTTTACAATACTGGAAATGCACCTTGTAGATCTTTTAAAGTTCTAAAAACATCAAAAGAGAAATCAGATGCTTGCTGGTTTTGGGATGTTTCTCAATCGATTGAGCAGCTTTCAGGAACGAAAGTGATGAATTATTCGCTTAATTTTTCAAAATGCGAATTGTTCAAATTGGATACAGAAATCGCTTTTTCTCCAAACCGAGAAGAACTTGTCAAAAACTGTAGTATTGTAGATTGTGAAATTGAATTTGATTCGAAAGCGTTAACGAATTCAATTCTTGTCGTTTCAGTTGAAAGAAAGGGACAATCTTATAAGCGCGCTGAATATCAACTTTCGGATGCAACTAAAAAAGGAGAAAATTCAATTTCTATCAAAAGCAGTGTAATGGGAAGCTATCCAGAAGGCGCTGTTGTTAAAGTGTACGTTTGGAATCCTGGAGGTGCAACACTCGAAATCAAGAGAATGGTCATTCAATTCTGGAAAAAGTGAACGAAAGCTACTTTAGACAATAAAAACAACTATTTTTGTGACAAAAAAGGCTACTTGGCACAACTGTCCAGAAAAGGATTTCATTTGCTCCACTAAAGCAATATCAAACTCCAACACTCCACTTTCGAATGTGGTATAAACGACATTATTCCCAACCACCAAATCGATCCCCGATTTATTTGGGAAATGTAAACTCCATTCTCCTCTACCAATTTGGGCACATAGGTTACATGTTAAAAAAAGGGCAAAAATAAATTTCATTTTTTTGTTTGCAAGATACAACGAATTAACACCAAAGTTATTTGAAATAGTACTAAAATACAACAAAAATGAAAATGTACTTGGTGAATTGTCAT
>CALPUT020000279.1 GCA_943326825.2 Chryseobacterium gleum
ACTTACAACACCAGTAATAAATACAAGTATAAGCACTCCTTTTTTAAATTGATCATTAGAAAGTTTTAAAACAATTTTCTTTCCTAAAAAAGTCCCAACGATACTTACAACTGCTAATATTGGAAGAAGATAAAGATCATGTGGATGAACAAACCCGTTGAAAAAATAAACAACACTTCTACTCAAATCAATGGATAAATCAATAATTGAAGAGGTTGCTATAAATGCAGAAGGTGATAAATCAAAAGAAGCTAATACAATACCTCGAATTGCACCTCCTGTTCCAATCACACCTGCAAGAAAACCTGATAAAACACCTCCTGAAAAAGAATTGACAAAGTTAGGTTTTAACTTAATATTCGAATAAACAAATAAAACGATACTAAGCACAATTAAGAAAATAGCTAAAAACAATTCCAGCCATTTTGCTTCAAAATAAGAACTTAGATAGGCGCCAATTATAACAAAAATAACAGAGGGAATTCCTATCCAAAGTATTACTTTTTTATCTACGCCTTGTCTAAAGAGAGCTATTTTGGTTATATTACTCATCACATGGTAAACAGCAGTAATACCTAAAACCGAATGAAAATCTAAAAAATAACTAGCAATTGGAATGAAAAATAATGAAGAACCAAAACCACCAACTGTTCCAATTATTTCAGCGATTAAAGCTAAAGCAATAAACAAAAAAATATGCTCAATCATTTATTATACATGTATTATTAATATTATAAATCAAGCTTTAATTGAATACCTACTATATAGTATGAAAATAATAATGTTAAATGATTAATTACAAAAATTAATCAATAATGGTGAAAAATCCAGTAATAACATTTTGACCTAATACAGAATTAGAATATTCGTATTTCGAACTTTTAACTTCAATTTTGTAATAATATACACCACTCGGCAACTCTTTTAAATTATTATTTTTCCCATTAAACGTATTATCGTAATATTCATTTTCATAAACAACATTCCCCCATCTATTTATGAAGAGAACTTTTACTTGTTGATAATCTTCTAGATTTTTAATTAAAAAGAAATCATTAACATTATCAAAATTAGCTGTGATTACATTAGGAATAACAATCGGACATTGATTATAAACATTAATCGGAATTGAAATTGTATTATTACAATTATCTAATACATTTAATGAATATACATTCAAATTAGGTGTCAAATTACTTGAAAATTGAATAATCGTATCATTTATTCCAAAACCGTTAGTCCAATTGTATGTATACGGCGGTTTACCTTCTGAAATAACTGCCGACATACTAAACATATTATCTGTTTCATCACAAACATTTATGGAATCAATCGTTGAAGCTATCATCGGAAAGTAATCAACCAATAAAATAGAAGTATCTAAAGAATAAGGTATTCCAGTACAATGATCAATATATTGTATAACTAAATGTAATGTTTCATTACCCTCAGTTGATTGATTGAAGATAGTGTTAATAGAAATTGTATCAGAATATTGATTCCGAATCAAAGTATCATTAATCGGAACATATTCAAAATCTACTCCATTTTCAGCTGAACCTAATGTTGAAATTGAAATAATCTCGTCTTCAGAAGCATCATCTCTTGAAATAATAATTTGAGCATTTTCACATCCCTCAATCAATGAATTTGTTCCGGTAGATGTCACAACTTTTATATCAACTGAATTGTTTTTTTGAAAACCAGAAAAATAAGCAAACATAGAAAATCCATTACCACTTTGTAAAATACCACAATGCATATAAGAAGTCGATTCTAACAATATATCTGCTCCATTTAATACTTTCGTTTCATCAAATCTATAAAGATTCCAATCAGCATTTACAATTACAGGATTTGTCAGAGGAACTCCATTTAACGTTGGAACACTAATTGGGTGACTAATCACATATGCATCATACGTCAATCCTAAAAAATCTTTTGTTTGAATAATTTTCGAACCAGTACAACTTAATGGTGGTAATATTGTTTGTCCAGCTTCACAACTAATACCTGAACCTTGTGCAACTAGAATTGGCTTATCAGCAAGAATATATTTATAATCAAAAGCATTTACACCATTCGAAATCGTTATAAAATCTCCAGCATGAATTAATAAAGCATTAGCACCTCCATTAATTGAGAAATAAGTACTATCTTGTGTTGCAACGATTGTGGATTGTTCTAAAGTTAAACTTCCTGCACCTTTTACAATTAAGTAATCAAGTCCTGCTAGATCATCAGGAATTAATTGATCAGCTATAGGATCACCACATCCACCTGGTGCTTCAAAATTAGCACTTGAAGTCACACAAATTTTCTTATTTGAAGTAATTGCTGTTCCTATACTATTTCCTAATCCAATCGAATTGATTAAAATAGATTCACCTGCATTCAAATTAATTTGCTGATTTGCAGTGTTTGCAATATTGACTACAGTTCCATTCTCTATGGCCATTATTCCATAAACAAGATTTGTTGAACGATAACCTATCATTCTGAAATTTGAGCCCAAACCTTTTTGACCTTTACTGGTTAATGAATAATTTCCATTCATAGAACCTAAGTACAAATCGTTAGCAATATCTCTAATGTTTACAGCTATATCTTTATCGGAACGAATAATTAACCCTTCGCTTAATAAGACAGAATTATTAGTCAAAAGTTCAACACCAGGAACTGAGTTCTCAACGATATGTCTTACAGGAAAATCTTTAACAACCAATGTATCAAAAAGAAATTGACCATTACTTTTAAAAACATTAACTGTAACAATTGAAGTTGAAGTTGTAGAAATAACAAGTTCAGTTTTTTTGTTTAAATAAGATATTACAACAGGTGGGATTACATGAAGTGTATCATATTGGCTCAAAAGCAGATTTGCATAAAATTGCAAAAGAAATAAAAAACCTAATTTTTTCTTCATTATCAAGTTAGCAGTAAAAATCAGAATTCAATAGCTATGGAAAATTAATATTTAATCCCTGCTGATTTTAAACATTTTTTAATTTTTTTCTCGTGTGCATCTCTTTCATCTGGAGTTTTACTATCATCCATCACTAAAAAAGCTTTACAATGTTGGTCAACAACTTCCATTCTTTCCATTAGATTATCATCAATTTTACCTGCTTTAATTTGTTTGTTTAGTGAATCATTTACAATTACACAATGACAGAAATCCCATTGCTCACCATATTTTTTTTCAATTTTTTCTTTGTTCTCTAGAAATTCAGAGTCGCCTGTTGTTGATGTATCCTGAAGAGTACTCATTTGAATTGCCTCAACAGGAGAATCAGGAGTTTCAATACGATTCATATTTAAACCACACATTCCACAATCCACTGCTTTTTTTTCGTCACAAGAAGTAAAAATCAATAGCCCAACAAATAAAACAAGTATTTTTTTCATTTTCAGTAAATAATAAAGGTTGAAATTAGAAATATTTTACGAAATAAAAAAATGTCTTAAATTTAGGAACAGATTAAAATTCTTCAAATGTTACAACACCATTTGAAGTATCGTAAAAAGCAGATACAATACTAATTTTCTTAGCGCTAATTTCATCTTTCACGAAAAGACTTCCCAGTAAAATCTCTGTTAAAGAATTGTTTGTGTTCGCTTTAATCACTCTGTCTAACATTTTTGGATCTGATGAGAAAGTATGTTCATCACAATTACATGCTTTTATAGAACGTTCTATCTTAGATGTCAAAGATGTATATTTTCCTTCTTCTCGAGATTTAATAGCATATGTAACTGCTCCACAATTTGAATGTCCTAATACGACAATTAATTTTGTCCCAATTTTTTGACAAGCAAACTCGATGCTTTCGATAATTTCTTGGTTTATGATATTACCAGCTATTCGTATTGAAATAATATCTCCAATTCCTAAATCAAAAATTAGCTCTGGACTAGTTCTAGAATCAATACATGAAATAACAACAGCTATTGGATTTTGCCCTACTGATGTTGCATTAATTTGTTGACTAAAATATTTCTCTGTTATTTCACCTTTTACAAATCGATCGTTTCCGGACTTTAAAATATCTAAAACTTCTGAAGGTAATAATTTCTCTTGCTCATCTTTATC
>CALPUT020000280.1 GCA_943326825.2 Chryseobacterium gleum
CTCTAAATCAGCTTTTTTAGCTAACAGTTCAGGTGTTGATTTTGCTTTAATTTCACTATTCGTTTTAATGATTTCAGCTTCAACTTTTGAAATCAATAAATTATTTTCTTTTTCTTGTCGGGCTAATTTATCAGTTTTTGAATCTGTTGAGTTTTCAATTGAACTAATTGATTTAGAATAATTCGGTTGAACTGAATTTGCTAAAGTCTCAAATTTCTTAATATCTGCTTGCACTAATTTTTGAGCTTCAACTTCTGAAATAGAATTTACTGAAGCTTCATTCGATAAATTTGTATTTACAACATTGTTATTAATGTTCGAATTTTCAGCTGGTTTATTTGCAGAATTAATGGCAACTAAAGATCCATTTTGACGTGCATCGATATTAGACATTGTTGATGCTTTTAAAGCAACCAACGCATTTTTTCTAGCTAATAATTCAGTAGAACTTGGATTAGAACTTAATTCAGTTTTTGTAGTTTCAATAGCTTTGTCTATTGAAACAACTAATTGTTGATCTTCTGTTTGAATTGCCAATGATTTTTCAACTGGAGATTTTGAATTATCAGCTTGAATTGCATTTACATTTTTTGCATACGAAGGTTGAATCTCATTTACAATTTTATTTGTTAAAGCAATTTGTGCAGCTCTATCTTCCGTATTTGAAGAAACAACTTGTTTTAATACTTCTAATTGATTTTTTGAAGTAATCAAACTTTCAGAAGTTGGATTTGATTTTAATTCCGTTTGAACAGCAACTAATTTTGCATCCACTTTAGAAATCAACAATTGATCTTCTTTCTGTAAAGCGTCTAATTTTTCAACAGCTGTTAAAGATTCGTCTTTATTTATTGAAGATTTTGAAGATTTATAAGTTGGTTGTAATTCATTTGCTATTGCAGCATAAGATTTTGAATCAACTCCTGCTAATTCTTTCGTATTAGTTGTGTATGAAGCATCAACAGAATTTATTGCTTTTTCAATCGTTAAACTTTTATTTTTTAAATCTTGATTTGTTGGAGATTGAGCGACTTGTTTTACATTATTAGCTTTCAACTTTTCCAAAGCAGATAACATATTTTTTTCCTCAACTACGATTTTTTCTAATTTCTGTTTTTCAGTCAAATTAACATTCGATTGAATCGAATTAATTGTTGATTCATAAGACGGATTAATAGTTGAAATCACAGCTTTTAAAGCAGGGTCTGCTAAATAATTATTTGTTTCAGCTGATTTTTTAACTGAAGTTGATTGAGCCAATTGCTTCTTAGTTTCAATAAGATTTGTTCTTTCCCCTATTTCCACTTTCGTAGAAGCTTTTAAAATTTCTAATTGAGCTTTTTTAGTAACTAACTCTGGAGTTGAATTTGATTTTAATTGCTCCTCAATCGAATTAATTTTAACATCAATTTTTTCTATTAAATTATTATCGACTTTTTGTAAGTCATTTAATTTTTCAATCTCAGTTAATTTAGAATTTGATTGAATATTCGTTTTATTTGAATTATAGTTTGGATCAACTTCTTTTGATAAAGCTTCATACACTGAAGTTTGTGAAGCTACTAAATCAGCTGATTTAGATGTATAGCTTTCAGTTATATCTGTAATTGCTTGTTCAATCGTTTTCCCTTTATTTTTTAAATCCTGATTAGTTGGATTTTGAGTTATTTGTTTTTCGTTAGATGATTTTAAATTATTGAGTGCACTCAAAATTTGAATTTCTTCTTTCACAATTTGATCTGCTTTCTCCGATTTTGATAATTGAGTATTCGCTTCGATTGATTTAATTTTTGATTCGAAAGCAGGATTCAAATCAGCAATCACCCCTTTTACTGCTTCATCGGTTACCGTGAAATTTTCATTTCCTTTTGATCCTACAAGAGTTTTTGTTGGATTATTTTGAGAAGTTACATCTGAAGTAGAATTATTTTTCAAAGCAGCAATTTTCATATCATGCAATGAAGTTTTTATTTCTTCTCGTTTATCTTTCACTGTTTTTAATTCATCCTCTAAGACTATTTTTTTCTGTTGTAATTCAGTATTGTATTTATCTTTTGAAGCCTCTAATATAATTGGTTGTAATTGTGCTTGAATTTTTTCTTCGTATCTAGATAAAAAATCATCTTGAGCAACTAACTCATTTTCAGCAGTATATTTCTTCTCAACTTCAGAAGCATTTTCAGCTAATAACGTTTTTCTTAATTCTTGCTTAACAGCTTCATTTTCTTTTAACTTCGTCTCTTTTACTTCTTTAATTTCAATGCCAGGCTGCGCAACTTTTTCCTCTTTAACTTCAGCAATAACATCAGGAGTATTATAAACCTCTTCGCGCTTATTGCTTTCAGCTAATTGTTGTTTCAAAACAATGTTTTCAGCTTTTACTGAAGGATCACTTGATTTAGCAATTTTCTTTTCGTTTGCTTGAATAATTTTAGAGAATTTCTCTTGTAAAACAACTTCTCTTGCTGCCAATTCCTCTTTTTTAGTTGGCGAAGCAGAATGAGCAATTTTTGCTGTATCCGCCATGAATTTATTATCAACTTCAGCAACTAATACTTTTGTATCAATTTTTGAAATCGCATAATCTACACCTCGCTTGTCTAAATCTTTAATATTTTGCTCTGATAATTGAATCGATTTTCTAATTACATCCAATTTCTGAGCAACCATTGTTTCATTTGGATCTTTGGCTACCATTTCTTGCATCGTTTTTTCAACTTCATGCATTTTTTCGATCACTAATTTTTCTTCTGCAATCAATGCAACTACTTTTTCATCTTCTGGAATTGTACTTGCATTTATTTTCTTAACTGTTGAATTATGATCTGGCTTGATATCATTTGCAATTTTCTTGATTTCGTCTTGTTTAGCTTTCTCTGCTAACTCATTCGCAATTTTTTGTTTGTAAGCTATTTGAGCTTCTCTTTCTTCAATATGATCTTTTGTAATTGTTTTTAAATTCTCTAATTGTTTTTTCTTGTCAATTAATTCTTGACTTAAACTTGATTGTAATTGCTTATCAACTGAAGAAATTGCAGTATTTAAATTATTCAACAACAAATTATCTTCTTTTTGATTTGCTTTTAATTTATCTAATTCAGTCAATTTAGTATTAGTTTGAGCTGCTTTTATATTTTTGGCATAATTCGGTTGTAACTCAGCAATCAAAGCTTCATTAACAGCCAAATCTTGTGTTGATGCAGATTTAAGTACCTCTAGTTTATTTTTATTTAAAGAATATTTTTGAGTAGTTTCTAATAAAGCACGCTCGATTGTTTTTTGCTGATTTCTTAATTCTTGATTATTAGGTAAGCCTTTTAATTGTTCAGTATTGTAAACCTTCAATTTATTTAAACCTTCTATCATTAATTCATCTTCAGCCACTAATTTTTCAACTTTTTCAACTTTTGACAAATTAAAATTATTCTCTATTGACTGGATGTTCTCAACATAATTAGGAGTAATCGAACGCATAGTTTCTTTTACAGATTCTGATGTTGCAACTCCTTTCACATACTTCGGATCATCTAATAAGATGTCTTCTTTATTTATAGTTGAAATGTTATTAGTTGTAGTTTGATTATTTGAAGTTTCATTTGCTTTATTTGAAGATGTAGTCGCTGTATTTGAAGAATTTGTATTTGAAACGTTCGATTGATTAGAAGCATTATTTGAAGTTTCATTTACTTTGTTAGGAGACGTAGTAGCTGTATTTGAAGAATTCGATTGATTAGAAGCATTATTTGAAATTTCATTTACTTTATTAGAAGATATTGAAGCAGTATTTGAAGAATTTGTATTTGAAACGTTGGATTGATTAGAAGCATTATTTGAAGTTTCATTTGCTTTATTTGAAGACGTAGTCGCTGTATTTGAAGAATTTGTATTTGAAACGTTCGATTGATTCGAAGCTTTATTTGAAATTTCATTTGTTTTATTCGAAGATGTAGTAGCTGTATTTGAAGGATTTGTATTCGAAGCGTTCGATTGATTCGAAGCCGTATTAGTTGAATTTGAAGTTGTTTTTACGGGATCAGTGTTGGCTAATTCGGAATTA
>CALPUT020000281.1 GCA_943326825.2 Chryseobacterium gleum
AACCTATATTTATTAAATAAATGTTTTAAATTTATATTAAATGTAAAAACACAATCATAAAATAAACTAAACTATGAAAAAAAATTACATAATTGTATCTGCTTTAGTAATAGCAGTTGGAGTGCTATCTTTCCAAAGATCAGGAAATGAAAGTGTTGAGAAATATTTAAAAAATCAACATGTTTATCCTACTGGGGATGATATGGGCAATGTTTCGGGTGCACCAACAGATGGTAATTGTACAAATTGTCATGGGGGAAATACTCAATCAGGAACATCTAAAAATACGTTAACTATAACTTCTGGAGCTACACCTGTAACTTCTTATACGCCAGGTGCAACTTATAATGTAGCTTTAACAATGAATCCAAATCCTTCAAAAAAAGGTTTTGAAGCAGTTGCAATGTATGGTAATAATGTAATTGCAGGAACTACCGCTGTGGTTTCAGGTGGTGGGACAGCAATAACGAATGATAGACAACATCATACTAGTTCAAGTAACACGAGTACTAATTTTGCTTGGATTTGGAATTGGACTGCTCCTTCTACAAATGTTGGAAATATTACCTTTTATGTTTGTACAATGGTATCAAATAATAATGGAAATCAAACAGATGATGTTGTATATTTATCCCAACATGTAATTTCACCATCAGCAAACGCTGGAATCGAATCGGTTGTTGGAAAAACTCAAAATTTCTCAGCGGGATATTCTTCAGATAAGAATGCTGTTGTAATGGATTTCAGTTCTTTAGTGTCAGGTAAAATGTACTTCAATTTAGTTGATTTATCTGGTAAATCGGTATTTACTTACAAAATGGGAGAAGCTCAAATTGGAGATAATCATGAAGTAATTGCTTTACCAGAAGATCTAAAAAGTGGAATTTATGTTGTAAATATGTTTGTTGGAAATAATCCAATGGAACAAAAAATTATGATTCAGAAATAATAAAAAAAAAAACAATTATGATAGGCTATTCATTTAATTGGATAGCCTATTTTTTTAATTTAATCTTTTTTCAACCAATCCGTTTACTTTTTTGTAAAATTGAAAAGGGGAATATGTTCTCCATTCTATTTCTTCTAATTCTCCCCCACAAATAAAATAATTATCAATGTTTATTGTTTGGAACTCTCTCAAAACATGCTCATGGAAATTTATTAATGCAATCCAACCATCTTCAACTTCATCAAACCATTCTTCATAATAACAATCGTCTGAATAGTGAAAGTTTAATACGTTTTCACCGATGATAATAAATTTATTAATCCCTGATTCTATCATAGGTTCAATGATGTTTCTTTTTAAAGTCATCACGTCATTTTCTATTGCATCGTTCCATTCTCCAATAAATTCTAAAATGGCATAACCTTCTTCGTAATCAACATATAATGCTTTAGTGAATAAAGTAGGAGAACCAATTGAATCCCATTGCGGATGAATGTAAAAGTTGTATACGGTGTTTTCAAAATTGAATTCACTGTATTGATTCTCAAAGAATGGAGAATTTGAATCTTCTGATGCAATGTAATAATTGCGCCAATCATAAAATGGTTCCACATGATGCATAGTATAAATATAAAGTTTATTCTAAAAAGCACAATAGGATAAATAAATTTCAATTAAATTCAGATGTTTTGATACGTGATACATTGAAATTTAGCGAAATAAAAAAATGAATTTTAATACAATATTTCATTATTTTTGTGGTTCTAAATAACGATGAATATTATTTAGTTCTAACTTAAATTGAAATGAAAAAAATTATTGTATTTACAGCTCTTGTAGCATTTTTATTTTCTTGTGGATCTTCAGGTGATCGACAAACTTCAGAATATGTTTCCGCATTCTTAAATGGAAATAACAAAGTTTTGCTTTTTGGAAAAGCAGATATCAAAACTGTTTTAGATAAAGCTGATTATAAAAACGTTCCAAAATTTGGTGCATTAATTGAAGATCAAATTAAAACAATTGAAAAAGGATTAGATATTAAAACACCAATTTATTTCGCTATCGAAATAAAATCTTATACAGGAGAAGTGAAGCCTAATATTTATGCATTTATAGACGTGAATAATCAAGATTCAACACTAGCTGAGTTGACTAAAATGGGTCAAGATATTCAAAAAACGGGTGATTTAAGTTATTTTCAGGATGGAGATGTGACGGTTGGTATTGAAGAAAATTTAGCGATACTTTTAGTTCAGCCAGATTTAAAAGATCCTAAAAAAGCAATTGAAGAAGCATTTGAAAAAGCAAATGGTGATATTTCTGAAGGAAAAGTAAATGATATCTTAAATAAAAAAGGGGATATCGTTTTTGGTATTAAGATTGAATCTGCTATGAATGCTGAAAATCCTGCAATTGCCGGTTTGACGAAAGAAAAACAAGAAAAACTTCAGTCATTGGTTAAAGATTGCTATTCTGAATCTGTATTTAAATTTGAAGAGGGAGCTGTAATAATAGAGACTAAAAATTACATGTCAGATGAATTGAAAAATAAAATGTTTTTAAAATCTGACGCGAATGGTTCAATATTAAAGAAACTAGGACATGGAACTCCTAAGATGGGACTTACGATCAATGTTGATATGGTAAAATTTCAAGCATTAATGGAAGAGTTTTCGCCAGGAATAATTAAGTCATTAGGGGAATCACTTGGAGGGCCTGCTCAAATGGCTTTAATGATGGGAGGAGATAACGCATTATCATCATTGTTAAGCGGAGAACTTGGCTTTGTATTAATTGGAGAACCGAAAAGAGATTTGTCTATGGTTCCTGATTTTAATTATTATGTTGGATTTGGTTCCAAAGGACAATCATTGGCTGATTTAGCTTCTGCTTTCTTAACAAAAGGTACGATGAAAGTAGATATAACAAATAAAGGAATTGTGGGTGCTACGAACCCTGAATTTGCTGGAGTTGGTGTCTTGTCTTTGCCTCAAGGTTGCGAGTCTTTTGGTAAAAAAGGTGTAACTGGTTTTATTAATTTAGAAGGAATGGATGTAAATTCATTTGAACTTGAGGGAGCTGCTAAAATAATTAATATCGTTAAATACATTTCATTCGAAAGTGATAATGAAACTGGTAGAATTGTTATCAAAGCAAAAGATGGAAAAGGAAATATTTTAAAGCAATCAGTTCAATTTTTATTGAAAGAATTAGAATCTTCAATAGCTGGATTGAATATGTAATTTGAATCAATTAATTCTTAAAAGGTATTGAATTTTCAATACCTTTTTTTATCTGAATATCTATGTTAGAAAAGGAAAACTGGAATAAATTAACGGAAGATGAGCAAAGAGTAATTTTAAGAAAAGGTACAGAGATGCCTTTTACTGGAGAATATAATTCTGTTAAAGAATCAGGAACATTCGTTTGTCGTCAATGTGAAACTCCATTATATTTTACATCTGATAAGTTTGATTCTGGTTGTGGATGGCCTTCATTTGATGCTGAAATTAAAGGTTCAGTTAGAAGAGTTTTAGATGCTGATGGAAGAAGAGTTGAGATTGTTTGCGCTAACTGTAATGGTCATTTAGGTCATGTTTTTGAAGGTGAACAATTCACTTCAAAAAACACAAGACATTGTGTAAATTCAATTTCACTAAAATTCAAAAAGGGAAATTAATTTTCTAAAAGTGCTTTTATTGTTGATGAATTACTAGATAGACAATCAAAAATAGAAGCTCCACTTTGGTAAACCAACTCATTTAATATTATTTGAGATGCTAAAGCTAGTTGTGTGTAATTCTGTGAGTTATTACCGAAACTAGCAGCTGATGTTTGCCACATAGCTTTGATTAAATCTTGACTTCCAGCGGTAGGATTTATCTTGTTTACAACCGCTCTAACGTTGATGGCTCCTGCATGATACACATGAAGAACAAATAAACGAAACCATAAGTCATTTTCATTATATGTCAAATGATGACTTTCAAGAATCTTTTTTGCTTCAGGTATGCAAACTCTTTTTATTAATCTGGCAGAACCCATTGCTGATTTTTCAAAATCTTTTCGTTCATCTACTGAATTGTTAACTGTTAATCCCAT
>CALPUT020000282.1 GCA_943326825.2 Chryseobacterium gleum
TATTTGTTAGTCTTCAAAAAAAGGGGATCATTAAATTTGAAATAAAAAGTGAAAATAATTATCCCAAAATACAATTGGTTAATTTGTATAATAATGGAAAACTAATTTTTTCAAAAAAGTATGGGATAATACATTACAATGGGAATGAAGTAAAAATTTTAAAAAATAATAAACTAGTAGATCATCCAAAATTAAAAGGGAAATTTCAAATTAGTTTTTTTAGTGAAGATGATACTAATAATATACTGTTTATCGAAAAAAGCAGAATGTTAAATATTTTTCATCAAAATAAATTTGTCAGTCTAACTAATGGTAAAAACGAAAACCTTCAATTAAAAAATATTATTAAAATTAGTCCAAACTATTATTTAGTTGGAACAAATCAGGGTATGTTTAATATTTCAAGATTTCCTGCTTTATTTGAAAATTTAAACGACAATTTATTATTAGAAGAAAATAATATGATTGTAAGACGAAGTATTTTACAATCAAGTAATAAAATCTATTTTTTAACTTATCCATATATAATTGAACAATCGGATAAATTGAAATACATTACAAAAAAAATATTACCTGTTGCAGATGGAATAATCTTAAAAAATAAATTATTTTTTATTACTGATGGAAATGGACTTTTCAGTCTAAACTTGGATACGAAAAAATTGTTAAATCATATTTCCCATGAAATTGGAGCAACCGAATCATTTGAAGAAATTTCAATTATAGACAACTCTAAAATTCTATTGGTAGGAGGAAATAAAATTGTTTTATTTAACCCATCAGATGAAACTGCAAAATCTTATTTTATGAAAACAGGAACTGTCATTCATAATGCAGTTCAAAATAATACTACACATATAATCTATTTAGCAACAAATTATGGTGTCAAAAGAATTCGATTGTCTGAAGAAAGTGGAATTGAATATCTCGATAAAAAAAATAATTTTGAATTCGAAGTAAGGGATATTCTATTAAGAGAAAATAAAGATCAGATGTGGTTAGCAACTGACAACGGAATAATAGTAAAGAATTTAAATAATACCAAAACTTTTAAGGTTTACTCAAATAATAATGAAATATCTAATAAAAAAGTTACCAAATTAATTGAAGATAAACATGATCAAATTTGGGCATCAACCTATTCAGGAATAACTATTTATAATACCAAAAAAGGAACGACAATTTTTTTAAGTAATTTTCAAGGGGCTATCAACAATGAATATAATTATAGATCAGGAGTATTATTAGAAAATGGCGATATAATATTCGGTGGTTTAAATTCTTACGAACTTATTCACACAAAAAAAATAAATCAATTTTCATATAAAAGTGATTTTTTTATATCCGCAATAGAATGGATAGATAATAATAATTCTAGATATTTTTCAAGGCCCAATTCAAGTCAAGACATCAGCTTTAATACAAGAAATCAATCCATTAAAATACAACTAACTAATTTTGATTATCAATATGGTAAAGGATATATTTATAAATATTCTTTAGATTCAAAAAATTGGTTTAAAACAGATGAAAATAATTGTATCCTAATCACAAACTTAACATATGGGGATTATGATTTGAAAATAAAGATGTATAATCCATTTGGGCAACTCGTTAAAGTGAAAGAAATTAAACTTCATGCAAATACACCATTTTATTATAAAACAAAATTTTATATCACAATGATAATCGTGATTACCTTTTTATTTTTTTTATTCATATTTTTTATGATTCTTTCATATAGAATAAAAAATAAAACAAAATCTAAAATTGCTATGGACCTTCATGATGAGTCAGGAACTATTCTCACCCGTCTATTATTAATTAGCAGAAAAGAAAAAATAGAAAAAATTGATAATGAAAGGATTCAAAATGGATTAAAAGAAGCTTTATATAGTTTTAGAACTTACCTTGATTCTATTTCACGCAAAAAACAAAACATACAAAACCTTATAGATGAGCTAAATGAATTTATAAAAACTAATTCTTATGAGGCAAATATTACTACAGATATCAAAATTTCGCTAGAAAGTAATTTGCAAATAAGTAATGAGCTTTATAGAGATATAAAATTAATGATCTATGAAATTTTCACCAATTCGATTAAACATTCTAAGGCAGATAAAATGTCTTTTGAATTTATTTTAAACAATAAAGAATTAAATATTATGATTTGTGACAATGGAAATTTTAATATAAATGAAATTAAAAGTATGAAAGGTAATGGCATTAGAAATCTAAAAAAACGAATTTCTAAGCATAATGGTTCGATATCATTTCATAAATCAGATATTATGTCAGGTTTAACAGTTGAATTTAAATTAAGAATAAAATGAAACAAATAATAATAATTGAAGATGATATTCACTTAGCTAATTTAATGCAAGAAAATATTAACTTAATTGACAATCTTCAATGTAACAAAATATATTTAAATCCAATTGATTATCTTAAAAATCCTGTAAAAGCAGATGTTTTTCTTTTAGATATTCAAATGCCTGAAATGGATGGCTTAACAGCTATTAAAGAAATACTAAATTTGTATCCTGATGCATTAATTGTAATGAACACAATTAAAGATGATGCCGAAAGTCTTTTTAAAGCGATTCAACATGGTGCAATAGGTTATATTGACAAGCAAAGTTTTGTAAATAACTTCAAAGAAATTTTTGAATGCATTTTAAATGGAGGTGCCTATATGACACCAAAAATTGCGCGCTTAGTGATAGCAAAATTAAATAAACCAAAGGTTTTAAATCAAAATTTAACAGCAAGAGAAAAAGATATAGTGAATGGAGTGATTGATGGACTTAGTTACAAACTCATAGCAGATAGATATTCTATTTCATTAGATACCGTTCGAATGAATATAAAAAATATTTATAGAAAATTAAAAATAAATTCAAAATCAGAACTATTTAAATTAGTTAGAAATTCACCATTTAATTAAATTATTGAACCTCATCTATTATGAGGTTACTTGAATAAATAAATGAACCCTATCATTCCTCCCCAAATACATTCTTTAGCTTTAATTGAAAGCTCTATTCAGGGGTGTAGGAAAGAAATCTAATTTTAATAAATTAGATTTCTTTTTTCTAAAAAATAGCCTATTAAAATGGGTGATCAACTAATTATTTATAAACTTTTAAGTATTTCTATCAATTCTGATTGCGGGTGACAATCACTTTTATCTTTTCTGTAACTATCCCGATTAAAATACGGGATGAGTTTTCTAAATTTTATAAACTTTTAAGTAAACTTATTAATTCAAGTTGTGGATGGCAATCTGATTTGTCCTTACGAAAACTCACATGTGAATATATTCCAGGACTTCCGCTCAAAGCGGACGACCTTGAAATATTCCACATTTCGGATTTGTAATCATTCGGTATTTTATAAAACTCACATAAGTATTGGATGAGGTTTTTTAATGATTCTAATTGCTTGTCGGTATATTTTTGATAATAAAATGATCCTCTAAAAGGAGAATCATAGACATATACTTCATCAAGTGGAATTTCTTGATAAAGATAGTTTACATATTTGCTTTTTTGAAGTTTTAATTGTCCCCAATTACATAATTCAATTCCAATTGACTGTTTATTTAAAAGGGTATTATTCAACTCTTGTGTACCTAAATGATGTGCCCAATGTGCACTACTGAATGCTTGATGGATTATTCCTTCTCGATCGATCACAAATGCTACACCAATACGTTCATCATTTTTATTCCAACCTGCAATTACATTTTTTGCATTACCACTGCTTGCAGTGTGGTGAAGTACTATTTGTCGTTTGTTGTATTTTTCTTGGAAATACTGGGTTTTGTCTAGTGGGTATTGGATTATCTGTTTTAGGAAATCTGTGTTTGTTTTCATATTTATGTTTTATTAGATTTTAATGGACGAATTGCAATTCGTCCTTACGTTTATTGGATTGATCCCGATGTGAAATCGGGATTCATTTGGTTCGCTCATTTCCGCTTGTCCTCATTGGACTGCGGAAATGAGACCAAATTGAACATCTCTCGCAAGCGAGAACGAACACGA
>CALPUT020000283.1 GCA_943326825.2 Chryseobacterium gleum
AGCCGTTTGGGAGAAAAATGAACAAGCCATTAAATTCTATGAAAAACACAATTTCAAAATTTTCGGAGAACACGATTTCATCTTAGGAACCGACATTCAAAAAGATTACCTCATGAAATTAAAATAGTTGGCTGAGCAATGTCGAGCCAACTATAATATAATTTTTAAAATATTTTATTTTCTGAATATTATACAATCTGCCAATCTGCAACCTGCCAACCTGCCAATCCAATTTACAAATTCTCAAAAAAATCATTCCCCTTATCATCTGTAATAATAAAAGCAGGGAAATTCTTAATCGTAATTTTTCGAACAGCTTCCATTCCCATTTCTTCGAAGTCAACCACTTCAACAGAAGTAATGTTTTCTTTCGCTAAAATAGCAGCTGGACCTCCGATAGAACCTAAATAGAATCCACCGTATTTATTACAAGCATTGGTAACATCTTTCGAACGGTTTCCTTTTGCTAACATAATCATACTTCCACCTAAACTTTGGAATTGATCAACATATGAATCCATTCTTCCTGCCGTTGTTGGACCGAAACTTCCAGAAGGCATTCCTTCAGGTGTTTTAGCTGGACCTGCATAGTACACAGGATGATTTTTAAAATATTCAGGCATTGGTTGACCTGCATCGATGATTTCTTTAATCTTCGCATGCGCCATATCTCTCGCAACGATCAAAGTACCATTTAATTTCAATCTTGTTTTAATCGGGTATTTAGAAAGTTCAGCCAATACTTCACTCATTGGACGATCCAAATTAATTTCAACTGCTGGTTCTAAATGAGGAGGAGTTTCAGGAAGTAATCTTCTTGGATTTTTTTCCAATTGTTCAACATAGATACCGTCTTTTGTAATTTTGGCTTTAATGTTTCTATCAGCAGAACAAGAAACACCTAATCCAACTGGACAAGAAGCCGCGTGACGAGGCAAACGAATTACACGGACATCATGCGTAAAATATTTCCCGCCGAATTGAGCACCAATTGTACTTTCTTGACATATTTTTTGAACTCTTTTTTCCCATTCTAGATCTCTGAAAGCTTGACCACCCATGTTTCCTTCTGTTGGTAATTCATCGAAATAACCAGCAGAAGCTTTTTTAACAGCTGCCAAATTCGCTTCAGCAGAAGTTCCACCAATAACAAATGCTAAATGGTAAGGAGGGCAAGCAGAAGTTCCTAAGTCTTTAATTTTTTCTTTGACAAACTCTTCCAATGAACTATCATTTAATAATGATTTAGTTTTTTGGTATAAGAACGTTTTATTCGCAGAGCCTCCGCCTTTAGCTAAAAATAGAAATTCATAAGAAGCCCCTTTTTTAGCGTAAATATCAATCTGAGCAGGTAAATTAGAGCCTGAGTTTTTCTCATCAAACATCGTTAAAGGAACAACTTGAGAAAAACGCAAATTACGCTCTTGGTACGTATTGAATATTCCTCTTGATAAGTATTCAGCATCATCAACACCAGTATAGACATTTTCACCTTTTTTCGCCATGACGATTGCAGTTCCAGTATCTTGACAAGATGGTAATTGACCTTCAGCAGCTACCGTTGCATTTTGTAATAAGTTATAAGCAACAAAACGATCATTATCAGTTGCTTCAGGATCGCTTAAAATTGCATTTAATTTCTCTAAATGAGAAGTTCTAAGGTAAAAAGAAACATCCGTCATCGCTTCCTGAGCCAACAACTCCAATCCTTTAGGGTCAACAGTTAGGATCTCTCTATCACCTAATTTTTCAACTTTCACATAATCCGAAGTAACTTTTCGGTATTCCGTATTATCTCTCAATAAAGGATACGGATCTTGATAAAAAAAATCTGCCATAATAAAAGGTTTCTATTCGTTTTTGAACCATTACAAATGTAGTATTTTTTTTATAATTTCCCTCCTTGAGAGCTTTTCCCGATAACTATCGGGAAGGGATTAAGTGAGGTGACAATAATTATCTCAAAACCGAAGTGTAAGAATTTAAATTCAAAGTCAAATATAGTATAGCAAATACTTTCTAGTAGTTATAAATAGAGGTGACTAACCTTATCTTCACCCCGAATTACATAACATAAAATATAACCTGTTTGAAGATTTAATTCATATTATCAATGATAATATTGTAATAAGGCGAAATTGTAATTTATAAAAATGATCACCAAACAGATAGCTGTTTTTTTTATAAGTAAAGTTAATTTAAAAATAATTAAAAGCTTCATCTATAAATGAAACTTTTGTTTTTTTATTACAAAGTTTTATGTATATTTGAATTTATTAAGCCAATCAAAATGATTCATATAGAACGAGAGAATTATATTCAAAGAATAAAGCCATTTATTAATACTAGTCTAATAAAAGTAATTATTGGACAAAGAAGAGTAGGGAAAAGTTATTTACTCTACCAAATAATGGATTTTATAAAAGAAGAATCTAATCAATCTACAATTATATATATCAATAAAGAAGATTTTGAATTTGACTTTATTAAAGATTATCGTGAACTTATTGAATATGTAAATTCCAAAGTCAATAAAACGAATAAAAATTATTTATTGATAGATGAAATACAAGAAATACAAGACTTTGAAAAAGCATTGCGCCATTTTAGTTTAGACTCATCAATTGATATTTATTGTACAGGAAGTAATGCAAATTTATTATCGAGTGAATTAGCAACATTTTTAAGTGGAAGGTATATTGAGTTTAAAGTTCAAGGTTTAACTTATAGTGAGTTTTTGAAATTTAATTTGTTAGAAAATTCAGACGATGCGCTTAAAAAATATATCAAATGGGGTAGTTTGCCTTTTGTGAAAAATCTGATTTCAAATGACGATGTAATCGAAGAGTATTTAAAAAATATTTTCTCTACAATTATTTATAAAGATGTTGTGGCAAGATTTCAAATAAGGAATATTAGTTTTTTAGAAAACTTAGTTCTGTTTTTAGCGCATAATACTGGGAATGTTATTTCAGCAAAAAAAATAAGTGATTATTTAAAAGCGCAAAAAATAAACATGTCGCCACAAATTGTAATGAATTACCTTAAGTATTTAGAGCAAGCAAATTTGATTAATAGTTGTAAAAGAAAAGAATTAAACGGTAAGAAGATTTTTGAAATTCATGAAAAATTTTACTTTGAGGATTGGGGAATTAGGAATGCTTTGACTGGATTTAGTAGAATAGATATAGGGAAAGTCATTGAAAATATTATTTATTTACATTTAAAATCAAAAGGATACAACGTATTAATAGGTGTTTTGGGTGATAAAGAAATTGATTTTATAGGAGAAAAAGATGGTTTGAAAATATATGTTCAAGTTTCTTATTTAATACCTGATGATAGTGTAATTGAAAGAGAGTATGGTAATTTAAAGTTAATCAAAGATAATTTTCCTAAATACGTGGTGTCTTTAGATCAATTTGCTCCTAAAAATATAGATGGTATTGAGCATGTTTATTTGAGAGACTTCTTATTAATGTAATCTTAATTTATTTGGTATTTACCTATTTGGAGAGCTCGTCCCGATAACTGTCGGGAGGGTTTAATAATGATAATTACAATTTTTTAAAAAACATTAGATTAATAAAAATTTACTTCCTCCCTTGAGAGCTTGTCCCGATATTAAATCGGGAGAGGATTAAGGTGGGTGGCAATTTTGAACCTTATTTTGTATCGTTTTTCAATTCTAGATACGATCCTCTAACTTAATAGATAGCATATAAACAGATTTTTACTTTATGAAAGCTTAAGTTTATCACAAACCTCCACCTTCCCCTCAATAATTATATAAAATTAAAATCTCCAAGAAAGTATGTTGTTATATTTTTTCGTTGTAAATTTGAATAACGCTTTAAAATATGTACACAAAAGATCTTTTAGAAGAAGTTAAGGGAATTACGTTATCTGATTTAGAATTAGTTAACAAAAAACTAGCTTATTTGAATAACGAACAACTTTCTTGGAAACCAAGCGAGAACGTGTGGAACATTAAAGAAGTTATTGCGCATTTGAATGAATATGCTAAATTTTATCACGCAGCATTTAT
>CALPUT020000284.1 GCA_943326825.2 Chryseobacterium gleum
CAATATCTGCTACTCCTTGTTCAACGTATTGAGGAATGTCATCATCTCTTAAGAAAAAAACTTCAATTTGGAAATTTGTAGCTAACGATTTAAGTTTACGGTCGCTGCTCGAAATGTTGATCCCACATTCTTTTAATAATTCAAGTGATTTCTCACTTAGTCTTCCGCTTTTTTGGATTGCAATTTTTAATTTACTCATTTTATTTATTTTTTGGTTTGAGTAAATCGAAAGGGGGAATATTTAAAACAAAAAACCCGTTTGACTTACTCAAACGGGTTTCGAAATATTTTAGTTTATACACATATCATTTCCAGCTCGCTTGAGTGCTCGTATGAAAATGATGATGATGTAATTGTTTAATATTCACTTTATCTGTTTTTTTTGTTGACACAAATATATGTTATTTAAAATTGAACTTCCAAATTTATTTTTTATATAAAACTTTAATTTGTCCTAGAAGTATTGGTGTCATTAATGAATTACAATAGTTCATTTTTTACAGTTTGTGTAGGTGTTAAAAAAATCATTATTTATGTAATTCAATAAAAACAAAACAATAAAACACTCATCACAAACTACTTAAATAAAAAAAAACAAATATCTATTCTTTAATAAATTTAATTGTTTTAACAGAATCAATGACAGCATAATAAACCCCATTTTCAAACTGCTGAACATTTAAATTTGTCGCTGAAATGATATTAGATTCAAAAATTTCTTTACCTGTACAATCAATTATTTTAATCAAATGACTATTCTGATCTTCAAAATTTATTGAAACAACATCAGAAGAAGGATTTGGATAAAAATCAAATTTTAAATCTGTTAACTCATTCACATAATTATAAGTTTCACCGCACAACCATTGGCTGTATTGATGTGAAGTAGCTGTTCGCCAATCTTGGAAATCTACTAACGTTTCTCCAATATTTGCCCAAACCAATTGACCTGATGGAATTAATGATAGTGAATTAATTACTTTTCTGAGTTTTGTAAAAAATTGTGGTCCAAAATTGCTTTGATTTGTCATGATTCTAGTAACATAAAACCTATCTGCTGGCCATAATCCTAATTGAATACTATCAACTTGTCCTTGAATTAAGTCAATGATTGCTTGTTCATCTGATAATGAATCTAGAACTGGTGCACATCCGACACCGATACACCATAAATTTTGACTTTCATTGTGCTGATAAAAATTTGATGGTGAATCTGGTTTAAAAACTCCAAAATCATTTAAATCATTTTGATGTGGAGGATAACTTCCAGCTCCTGTAATCAAATCACATTGCCATGAATTCCCATGAACAGTTCCAATAATAGGGTTTCTATATTGTTCCCAATCTGTTGGATGGTTTGCAGCATCTGTTGTTGAATAAATACACCCTCCAAGAGCATGCGTTGGATTACCACCTAAAGAATCTAAAATATACCACTGATCAGCAATATTTTGATTGAACAAATTTTTATTTCTTGGATCGATTTCAATATTATCATTGTAAGGAGCCGAAGCTAATGTTTTAAAAATGTTTGTATTCGTATTATTCTGATCATTTCTGGCACCAAATACAAATCCATCCGAACTTTGAACATTCCATTTCAGATTAGCTGAATCAATTATTTCAGCCATTTGAATCATTTTCATTTTAGCTTTTGAATAATTTAGAGGTGTTTGCATATTGTCTGTCGGCTCATTATGTGAAACGAAGTGGATATACAATTTAGGCGTTTGAGCATTTGTAATGCTAGAAATAACCAACATCACAAAAAGAAATATCTTTTTCATAATAGTGAATTTTTAAGTTAATTATAAAATTATAAAAAAAATAAAATTTGAACCTAAAAAAATCGGTAAAATGGTGAAATTTATCGGAGTTTGAATCTACAATTCTACGATCTGAATAATATTCACCGGACAATTTACTTTGGCCATGATATTATCTTCTAATTCATGATCATCGACTAAAACGCTGTAAAAACCACGTTTTTCTTTACCTCCAACTAATGTGCATTTTCCGTCTTTACGGGAAATTCTCCAACGGTAATCCGCTGCTTCTACACAAGCATTACAGCCAATACACTTATCTCTTTGTTGAATGATTCGAATCATTTTATTGGCTCGTGTAATTTGTATAATTTATCTGAAGGTCGAATTTTGATATCGATTGGAAATGAGAAAACATCTCCTTTTTTGACAGCTTCTGTTACTTGATTTTCAACTCTAATTTCTGAAATAATTGTCTCAACGTAACCCGTTGTCGGTCCAGTAATCATTACCTCATCTCCTACTTTTAATGTATGAGAATCTAATTGAAATTCACCTACTTGTGCTTTTTCAAAATATTTTAAACCACGACCGATGTATGTTTTTTGCTTCGTTGCTTTTGAACCGTATTCATCAGACCATTCTCCCATTTTCTTACCAAGATAATATCCATCCCAGAATCCACGGTTAAATACTGTTGCCAATCTTTCTTTCCAATCAGCTACTTTTTCTTGATTATATGTTCCGTCTAAATATGCTTCGATCGCTTCGTTATAACAAGTAGTTACGACATGTACATAATCTGCTGAACGACCACGTCCTTCAATTTTCAAAACTGTAACACCTGCATCAATAATTTTATCAATGAAATCAATCGTACACAAATCTTTAGCAGACATGATGTATTCGTTATCGATTTCAAATTCAATTCCTTCTTCGTCTTTTACAACGTACGTTCTTCTACAGTTCTGAATACAAGCACCTCTGTTAGCTGAAGCAAAATGAGAATGTAAACTCAAGTAACATTTCCCTGAAACAGCCATACACAATGCTCCATGTGCAAAAATCTCCACTTCGATTAATTTTCCTGAAGGTCCTGTAATTTCTCTACGTTTAATTTCTCTACTGATCTCACCAACTTGCTTTAAACTTAATTCTCTAGCAAGTACAACAACATCCGCATAGTTTGCGTAAAATTCAACTGTATCAATGTTTGAAATGTTCGCTTGTGTTGAAACATGAATTTCAACCCCTACTTTTTTAGCATAATTCATCACTGCATGATCAGCTGCAATTACAGCAGTAATACCACTTTCTTTTGCTGCATCAATGATACGTTTCATTAAGTTGATATCGTGATCATATAAAACCGTATTCATTGTCAAATACGTTTTTATATTATGCTCTTTTCCTAATTCAGCAATTTTCTTTAAATCTTCAATCGTGAAATTATTCGAAGAACGAGAACGCATATTCAATTGTTCAACTCCGAAGTAAACAGAATTACATCCTGCATTGATAGCCGCCATTAATGCTTCATACGAACCAGCTGGTGCCATTAATTCTATTGATCTTGATTTATTCATTGCTTTTGACTTAGAAAAACTTTTTGCAAAGGTAGGATAATCTTGTTGTTTTGACAAATTAGACATTAGACATTAGAAGCTAGACATAAGACGTTAGCTTTTAGATTTTGGATTTTGGATGATAAATTTTATTTGGCTCTTTTTAGTAATTCTTCGTTGGAGGCTTCTTTTTCTTCTTTTTGGATTTTATCGTTTCCGAATTTGTAGCTGATTGAAATTCGAACTTGTCTTGTATCGTAATAATCTTTTGTATTCATTTGAATTCCGTTTGAAACACGATTCATTCTGTAAACATCTGATCTTAGAATATCTGTTACATTGATTGCTAGTTTCAATCTTTTTTGAAAAAGTAAATAGCGAAAACCAAAATCTAGACCGTAACAAATTTTCGTTCGATTAATTCCTTCAACAGATGGAAAACTATACCAAAAATTCAATTCACTTGAAAACGTTTTTCGTTTGTTTAAATTAAATTGGTTGTCTGTTTCAAAATACCCTCCAAAGCCTTTTAAAGAAGGCAGTGTATAAGATAGTGAAGAATTTGTTGACGCAAAATAATAAATGAATTCATTGTAATTTTCCCACCAACTAAATTTATTAAAAACATAGTTGATATTGAATGCAATCTGATCACTTTTTAAACAGTTTTGAAACGTTGAAATTTGAATAAATG
>CALPUT020000285.1 GCA_943326825.2 Chryseobacterium gleum
AAAACAAAAAATTTAAAATCAATTTGTCAAAATGCTGATATTATTATTGCAGCTTTAGGACAACCAGGTTTTGTAAAAGCAGAGATGGTTAAAGAAGGTGCTGTGATTATAGATGTAGGAACAACACGAGTTTTAGATGTAAATAACCCAAAAGGATGGAGATTATGTGGAGATGTAGATTTTGAAAAAGTTGCTCCAAAATGTTCATATATTACTCCTGTTCCAGGTGGGGTTGGACCTATGACAATTGCTTCATTGATGATCAATACATTGAGAGCAATGGAATTAAAAGGGAAATAGAGGTTTTATTATAGTCTTTCTAATGGAGTTTTTATTCCATCTACTAAAGAATAACAGGCTAATTTATCTTTAAATACAGATGATTTAAAAATCGAACGTTTCAATAACATTCGAACACATTCTTGAATGCCTTCAACAATTGATGGGTGAGGATGTATTAATTCTGATAAAGCTTCTATTCCAACATTCATTTTGATTAATAATCCAACAGCTTGAATAGCAGAAGAGGCATGCTCACCAACTGCTCGCATGCCTAAGATTTTCATTTCTTTATCATTCGTAACGATTATTTTGAAAAAACCTTGTGTTTTTCGCATGGCAATTGCTCGAGTCATAACTGAAAAATCAATCTTCACTATTTTTACCGGAATATTGTTTTCTAGGCAATATTTTTCATTAATTCCAACAGAAGCAACTTCAGGGTTTAAGAACATAATCGTACAAACGTTGTCGTAGCTAATTCGTTCTTTTTTGTTTTCAAACATTTTCTCAACAGCATGTCTAGCTTCAATTTCCCCCATATTTACCAATGCTATTCTTCCAGTAACATCACCAACAGCATAGATGTTTGGGATATTCGTCAACGTATCATCATCTCCGATATGAACTCCTCTGGCAGACATGTTTACAGCGGCATTTTCTAATCCTAAGTTTTCAATATTTGGAATTCTTCCAATCGATAATAAAGCTTTTTCAACTCTAATAACTTCTTTAAAACCATTTGGATATAAAAGTTCATATTCTACCTCATTGTTAATTGTTTCCATTCTTGTGAGGGTAGCATTGTGATGAACAGTTACACCTTTCGCTTTTAGGTTGGATTCAATCATTGAAGAAATATCTTCATCCTCAAATGGCAATATTATATCTTGGCGGTCAATGATGTAAACTTTGGTTTTTCCAAAATTTGAAAAGATAGTTGCATATTCACAACCGATAACACCTGCTCCAACAATAACTAAACTTTTAGGATAATCCGAAATATGTTCTATATCATCACTTGTAAGAATTGTTGAATGGTCAACTATAATATTAGGCATTACGCGAGGTCTACTTCCAGTTGCTATAATGATGTTTTCGCCCCAAATAACTTTCTTTGTTCCTTCATGTATTATCTCAATTTCATTTTTTGAAAGAAATTTGCCAACACCTCTCTCATATTTAAATTGAATATGTTCAGATTCCTTTTGTAATAATTTTATATGACTTGAATACTGAAATTTTCGTTCAAAAACAGCTTCATCAACAGTTTTGCGAACATCTTCCCATGCTACTTCATATGGTTTTCTTCCATTAGAAACAATTGTGTTATTAATTCCTGCTATATTATTTGCTAATTCCCATAGTGTTTTAGATGAAAGGGCTCCATTATAAACACCTGCACCGCCAACTTTATCTTTTTCAATTAAACAAACTTTTTTATTGAAATCAATACCTCGCATAGCAGCTGCATATCCTGCTGGTCCAGCACCTAAAACTATTAAATCGAACTTTTCCATTGAATTTTTTCTTAAATATAGAAGTTTGTGAATATAAAAAATAGATTCAGATAAAAGAATTAGTTTTGTGGAAATATAAAAACTATTTTTTTAGAATTTATCATATGAAATACAAAGCTGATCTTGAATACGCAATTGAAAATCGTGAGGATTTTAAAAAACTTCTATCGAAAATTAAAAAAGATAAAAATAAAAAGATAGATGATGTTTTTATTTCTCAACATGATAAAGTCTTTCAAAAAATTGATTGCTTAGAATGTGCAAACTGTTGTAAAACTACAAGTCCTATTTTTAGAGATATAGATATCAAAAGAATTTCAAAAAAGCTAAGAATGTCTGAAAAACAGTTTGTTTCTAGTTTTTTAAGAATGGATGAAGATAAAGACTATGTACTTCAAAGTTCACCTTGTTATTTTTTGGGAAATGACAACAAATGCCAAATTTATGATGATCGACCCTTAGCATGTAGAGAATTTCCTCATACAAATAGAAAGAATATGTATCAAGTAATGGACATTACTCAGAAAAATGCAGAAATTTGTCCAGCTGTTTCTCAAATTGTGAAAAATATTATACTTATAGCTAAAAAATAATTCTATGTTAAATTAGTAAGAAAATTTATTAATTTAAAATTAAATAACTAATTAATATAAGATAAAACTCAAAATAATGTCATTTTTATTTTTACAAAACCAACCTTTTCTTTAGTTTTACGTCTAGGTTTTTAGTAATCTGTTAAACTATGAAAATTGCTGAAAAATTACTGCTTTTCGCATTAATTTTATTATATTCTTTATTAGGTTTCTCTCAAAGAGGAAAAGATGGGAATTATACTGCATCAATAGCAAACTATGTAGTTAATTCTTCGACATATCTTACTGCAAATGCAACAACAAATACTTCATCGATTACCGTAAATAGCAATTCATTGACTGGTGGCTTTTTTTTAGGTGCCCTTGCTCAAGGAGACTTGATCTTAATTATGCAAATGCAAGGAGCTACAATGGATATTGATCCAATTAACTCAATTCCATTGGCAAGTGGTGGTTGGGGAGGTCATTATACAGTCGCGGCAAGTGTTGGTCCTGGAACTGATTGGCATTTATCTGCTGATATTTGGGGGAAAGTAACTAATTATAACCAATCTGGAAAATTCGAACAAGTTGAAGTATTAAGTGTTTCAGGTACGAACATAATAAATTTACAATGTCCATTAAAGAACAATTATACAGCTGCAGGTCATGTTCAAGTAATACGTGTTCCACGCTTTCAAAATTTAACAATTAATACAGGTGCTTCATTAGTTCCTGCTGCCTGGAATGGAAATACGGGAGGTGTTGTTGCAGCTGAGGTATCAGGTAATTTAGTGTTAACTGGAACTGGCAAAATTAGCGCTACAGGTCTAGGTTTTAGAGGAGGTGTTGCAGATAATCAAGGTGGTGCTTCGACAGGTGGAGTTTCTACTGGAGTTGCTGCTGCAGGAACAGGGATTGGTGATACTTATTTAGCATCTGATCAAGGTGTTAATGGTGCTCGAAAAGGTGAAGGTATTGGTGGGTATACAACTGAATATGCTGCGTTATATTCTGTTTATGGAAGATCTGGAGCTGCCAATGGTGGAGGTGGTGCCGGATATCAAAATGCTGGTGGTGGTGGTGGTTCAAACATTGGAACTGGTACTTATACTGGAAAAGGAAATCCGAATCCAACGTACGCCTCTTTTTGGAATTTAGAATTGGCTGGTTTTGGTGCGTCTACAAGTTCTGGTGGAGGAAGAGGAGGTTATACATTATCAACCTCTGATCAAAATGAAGCTATTGTAGGTCCTAATAATACATTGTGGGGATCTGGTTACAGAAAACCTGAAGGTGGTTATGGCGGCCATACATTGGCTTATGACAATACTCGAGTTTTTATGGGCGGCGGCGGCGGCGCTGGTGATCAAGATAATTTACAAGGAGGAAGTGGTGGTGCCGGTGGAGGCATTGCTTTTCTGACAGTTTATGGTACAATTTCGGGTACAGGTTCAATTGAATCGAATGGTGCAGATGGTTTAAAATCTAATCCTACAAGTGCTAATCCAATAGGTACTAAAAAAGGGACTGATGGAGCAGGTGGCGCTGGAGCAGGAGGAAGTATTTATATTCAAAATAGCTCAGCAATACCATCAACAATTACATTAAGTGCAAAAGGTGGAAAAGGTGGAGA
>CALPUT020000286.1 GCA_943326825.2 Chryseobacterium gleum
AATGGAAAAGCAAGTCATTCTTAACACAAAACATTTTGAACTGACCCTCAATAGGCTTTGCTATCAACTCATTGAAACACATAACGATTTCTCGGAAACAGTACTTATAGGTCTTCAGCCTAGAGGTGTTAATGTTGTGGCTCGTTTAAAGTCTCAATTAGAAGCAATCCTTGGAAAAGAGGTCGTTTGCGGAAATTTAGATATCACTTTTTATAGAGATGATTTCAGAAGAAGAGAACGTCCAATTATACCAAGTGTGACAAATATTGATTTCGTTATCGAAAACAAAAATGTTGTTTTGGTAGATGATGTTCTTTATACTGGAAGGACAATTCGTTCTGGATTAGATGCTTTGTTGGCGTTTGGTAGACCTAAAAAAGTCGAGTTGTTAACGTTGATTGATCGACGTTTTAGAAGAGATTTACCAATTCAAGCTGATTACATAGGGAAAGCTGTTGACACGCTTATTTCTGAACGTGTTTCAGTTGAATGGAAAGAAATAGAAGGAGAAGACAAAATAGTTTTGTATACACCAGAAGCAAATGGATAATTTAAGTGTAGATCATTTAACGGGTATACTAGACCTTACTCGTCAAGATATAGAGTTGATTTTTAAAACAGCTGATAGTTTTAAAGAAGTTATTAATCGTCCGATTAAAAAAGTACCTTCATTAAGAGATATAACTATTGCTAATTTATTCTTTGAAAATTCGACAAGAACTCGTTTGTCTTTTGAAATGGCAGAGAAAAGATTATCTGCAGATGTTGTGAATTTTAGTGCAGCTAGTAGTTCTGTTAAAAAAGGGGAGACATTAATTGATACAGTGAACAATATTTTATCTATGAAAGTAGATATGGTTGTAATGCGCCATCCTAATCCTGGTGCAGCAAAATTTCTTTCTGAAAGAGTTGATGCAAAAGTTGTAAACGCTGGAGATGGAACACATGAACATCCAACTCAAGCACTATTAGATGCATTTACTATACGTGAAAAACTTGGTTCTGTTGAAGGTAAAAAAGTGGTTATAGTTGGAGATATTCTTCATTCACGAGTTGCTTTGTCTAATATTTATTGTTTGCAAAAATTAGGTGCTGAGGTTATGGTTTGCGGACCAACGACTTTAATTCCAAAATACATTCATGAATTAGGTGTTAAAGTTGAGCACAATTTAAGAACAGCTCTTGAATGGTGTGATGTTGCGAATATGTTGCGTATTCAATTAGAGCGTCAGGATATAAAATATTTCCCGTCGTTGAGAGAATATTCAATGCAGTTCGGATTGACAAAAGAAATTTTGGATTCGTTGGAAAAAGAAATTGTTGTGATGCATCCTGGACCAATTAATAGAGGTGTTGAAATAACGAGTGATGTGGCTGATTCTAAGCAGTCTGTAATTCTTCAACAAGTTGAAAATGGTGTAGCAGTAAGAATGGCTGTTATTTATTTATTAGCTTCAAAAATTGAACGACAATAATTTTTTTATTACATTTGGAAAAACAACACTATTTAATGAGCTTTCAAACAATACAGAATAAATTAAACGCAGTGATTAAATGCAACGTTGACAAATTAAACGCTGCAAATTCATTGGAACTGAAAAGTGAATTAATTATTTTGAATAAAAACGGTGTGAACAATATTATTTTAGATCTTACTAAAACGAAATATTGTGATTCTTCAGGTTTGAGCTCTATATTAATTGGGAATAGATTGTGTAAAGATACGAACGGTAAATTTGTTTTATGTGGTCTTCATCCTAGTGTTTTAAAAATGATTCAGATTTCACAATTAGACAAAGTGTTATTAATTGTTGATACTGAAGAAGCTGCATTGAGTTTATTTTAATTGGATTTTTCAGTTACGATATTAGGTTCTGGAGCAGCTTTGCCAACTTTTTCCCGAAATCCAACTTCACAATATATAATTTGTAACAATCGTCATATCTTGATTGATTGTGGTGAAGGGACTCAAATTCAAATGCGCAAATTTGGAGTTAAATTTCAGCGAATAACGCATATTCTTATTTCTCATTTACATGGAGATCATTTTTTTGGATTGGTTGGGTTATTGTCAACAATGCATCTACTAGGAAGAGATCAAGGGATTAAAATTTATGGTCCTGAAGGATTGGAACAGATCATAAGAAGTCAGTTGGAGATCGGAGGTGCAAAATTAGATTTTAGCATCGAGTTTAAAACCTTAGATGGGAAATCAGCGGGTCTATTGTTTGAAGATAAGTTGATTGAAATATATTCATTCCCTTTGAAACATCGGATTCCTACTAATGGATTTTTAATCAAAGAAAAAGAAAAAGAGCGAATATTGTTAGGCGAACTTTTTAAACAGGATAAATTATCAATTGCACTAATTCCATTTTTCAAACGAGGAGAAGATGTTGTTGATGAATTAACGGGAAAAGTTTATTTACATAAAAAGTATACGCTTAATCCTAAAAAAACATTCTCTTATGCTTATTGCTCGGATACAATGTATTACGAGAAAGTTGTTCCTTATATTGAGAATTCAACCGTGTTGTATCATGAAGCGACTTTTCTTGAAAAAGATCGGTCTCGTGCAAAAGCTACTTATCATTCAACGGCAATTGATGCTGCGAAAATTGCAGAAAAAGCTAAGGTTGACCGATTACTTTTAGGTCATTTGAGTGCTCGTTTTGAAAATGGACTAGAGCATGAAAAAGAAGCAAAAACTATCTTTGAAGCTGTGGAAGTTGTGGAAGATGGAAATGTTTATGAAATAAAATAAAACTTTACATTTGTTTAACATTCAGTATGTTGTAATTTTTTATCTTTGTTGAATGATTAAGTTTTATTTATATTTTACTGTACTATTAACAGTGTTTGTTTCTTGTACTAAAGAAAAGGTTATGAGTTTTGAGCCTATATCTTATGGTTCAGATGTAATTATGAATAATCAAAATTGTATAGATTCTAATTATCAAGTGTCATATTCTAATGATTTAGTTCCTGTATTAGCGTCTAAATGTTATTCTTGTCATGATGCTTCTTCTACTATTAATTTAATTGATTACACTCATTTCCAGTCTGTTGCGAATTCAGGACAGATTCTAGGGAGCTTAAAGAATCAGCCTAATTATTTATTGATGCCAGTTTCTGGGCAATTAGATTCGTGTACAATTAAATTGTTTGAAGTTTGGATTCAACAAGGGATGCTACAGAATTGAACGTGAATTGTAATTTATTTTGATTATTTAATAATCAAAATAATGATTATTAAATAATCTTTTTTTATATCTTTGAATTAGTTTTTGATTAGAAAAGTCGTTTGGGTTTATATTAGTTGAGTGAAATTTCAGCATAATATCAAACATTTAATCGTTCAAAACTCTTGATAACTCTTTGTTGTAACTCAAGTTAGGTGTAGTATTTTTGTTAGTGTTCCAAAAAGATAATTAAATGGCGGAAAATCAGTATACGGAAGACAATATTAGATCCTTAGATTGGAAAGAGCATATTCGTTTGCGTCCAGGGATGTATATTGGGAAGTTAGGTGATGGTGCTTCAGCAGATGATGGTATTTATATCCTTGTGAAAGAGGTTGTCGATAATTGTATTGACGAATTTGTCATGGGGAATGGAAAAAAAGTCGATATTAAAGTTAAAGATGGTATTGTTTCTGTTCGTGATTATGGGCGTGGAATTCCATTAGGCAAAGTGATTGATTGCGTTTCTCAAATAAATACAGGTGGGAAATATGATTCTAAAGCCTTCAAAAAATCAGTTGGATTAAATGGAGTAGGGACTAAAGCTGTGAATGCATTAGCTTCAAGTTTTCTTGTTTATTCAGTTCGAGAGGGTGAGAAAAAAGAAGCTAGTTTTGTTCGAGGTGAATTAGTTGAAGATAAAAAAATCGAAAAAACGGATGAATTAAATGGAACTTTTGTTGAGTTTATTCCTGATGATCAAATTTTTAAAAAATACGTATATAAATCAACTTATTTAGATAAAATGATGTGG
>CALPUT020000287.1 GCA_943326825.2 Chryseobacterium gleum
CAAATCGAGCATCGTGACAAATTGAGAAAATACAATCATTTTATGATCACCTTGTTTTGAAGTAATTTCTCCCATCAATACTTCTATTTTAGAAGACTGATCTCCATAGTATTCTTCATCGTTAATCAATGCTGGTGAATTACAAATTTGTCTCAACTTAGTTAAACCGGCCAACACATGCATGCTATCCATGTATTTTTTCTGATTCGATGTTGCGATCAAAAACGCTCTAAATTCTTGTTTATAGGTGTCGTAAACTTTGCGTTGCTCCTCTCCCATTTCACAATAAAGTATCATTTCTGTTTTATCTGGTAATTCTTTTGCAACTTGACTTTTCGTTCGTCTTAATAAAAACGGATTTATTTTCTTTTGCAATTCTTTCGCTCGACCAAAATCTTTGAATTTATCAATCGGCATTGCATACAAATCTTTAAATGCTGTTTTATTACCCAATAAACCTGGACATGCAAACGAAAACTGTCCGTATAAATCAAACGTATTGTTTTCAATTGGCGTTCCCGTTAATACCAATTTATTCCTAGATTTTAATAATCGAACCGATTTATAACGTTGTGATTCAGGATTTTTAATCGCTTGAGATTCATCCAAAATCACATAATTAAATTCAAATTCTTTGAGAAAACGAATATCAGAAAGCAATGTTCCATAAGAAGTTAAGATAATCTCAAATTGATGAAAATCTTCGGTATTCTTTACTCTATCAGCTCCATAAATTGTAAATAATTTAATCGAAGGAGCAAATTTTTCAATTTCATTTTGCCAGTTAAAAATTAAGGATGTTGGAACAACTATAAGGTTCGTATTGTTTTTAACTTTCTTTTCTCTCTGAGATAATATAAATGCCAAGATTTGAATTGTTTTCCCCAATCCCATATCATCAGCTAAACAACCACCAAAACCGAAATCATCTAAGAAATTTAACCAATTCAAGCCTTCTTTTTGATAATCACGTAAAGTCGCATTCAAGGCTTTAGGTACTTTCACCTTTTGAATTGAATTAAAAGAAGCCAATTTAGCTTGATAAAAAGCAATTTGATCTCTTGCTTCGGAAGTCAAAACCTCATCTTCGTATAATTCTGAAATTTCAGAAAAATTGATTTTATTTGTTCGGATAACTTCTTTTTGAACTTCTCCTACTCTAAAATATTTTGAAAATTTTTCGATCCATTCTTCAGGTAGTAATCCTAATGTCCCATCTCCTAACTCAACAAATTTTGTTTTGTTTTTAACTGCTTTTTGCAATTGTTTCAATGTGACATCTTGTTCGCCATATTTAACTTTTATAGCCGTATCAAACCAATCCAAACCTGAACTAACAGAAACAGTTACACTTGCTTTATGTCCGTTATAACGATTGTTTTTTAACTCGCTAAATCCAAGTATTGTAATCTCAGCATCTCTCCATTGATCGAAAATCTCCAAAAACCAAGCACCTTCTAAAAAATGGACTGAATGAATGTAAAAACTATCTAAATTTAATTGCTCTTCAAAACTTTGATGTTGACGAATTAACATTGCTAAAAAACGATATTCTAAATCGATATCACGTTCTACCAAAAACTCATTTCCATTTTTATCTCTTGAATAAATTTGTTTTTTAGATAAAATTGGAATTTCTATATCTCCATATTTTAAAACTGGAGTAATTGCAATATACCCATCTGAATCAGATAAATAAATTATCTTACTGACTTTTTTATCGAAACCTTTTTCAATAATCTGCTTTTTTGAAGCGGGTTTTAAATACGTATAATTTATTTTAATTCGATGTTCTAAATTCGCTAAATACTTCTCTTGAAATTCTTTGTATTTCGATTTATGAATGATGATTTTTTGATTATTACTCTTGAAAAAATTAATCACACGAATTACATCAGGATTATCTATCAAATACATAGTCTCACCCAATAGAACAAAGTAATTGAAAACTAGTTTTAACTTTTTTAATTCAATAAAAATTCCGTCAATTTCTATTTGACCTGAAATTTCATAAAACTTTTCCTTCATGTTCACATCCAGAATCAAATCCGATTCTAATTTTTTCAATTGAACAAGTACGATTGAACTGGAAGTTAAATTATCAGAAATACTTTCATTGTGGTAATAGACCTCAAAATCACTTGGATTCTTTACAATGGCTTTCAATGCATCAATATCAGAAACTCCAGAAAGGCGCATTCCTTCACTTTGGAATTTAGCCAACGCAGTAAAGAACTTAATTTCTTCTTGCTTTTCAGCTTTCCAAATTAAATCTACTGGATTCTTTTTTGTTATTGGATTTTTCGGTCTTCCATCTTTAGTTGCATTGGAAGTTACAAAGTCTACATAGATGTGATCGTAATAACGATGTTGCCCAATAATAACAAATTGCTTCGAAAAACTTTGCTGATAGGCTTCAATTGGTGTTAGAACTTCTTTTGGCTGGGGAAGTAATTGTTTTTCAAGTAGATTTGTCGTTTTTTGATTAATTGGGAGTAATTCCTTTATTTTTGAAAGAACATTTGCTCGTTTATACATTGAATCGTATTCCAATTCAAAAAAATTATCTAAGTTATTCTCCTCTTCTAATCCAAATTCTTTTGCTTTTTCATGAAAATATTCCTTTCGGAAAACCTCATCAAAAAATACACTAATCTCTTCTCTATCTTTGATGTTATACAATGCTTGCGCTTGATGTTCACACATTTTACGCTTAATTGAAGGACAACTACAATTTAAAATTAATTGATCATTTTCGAACTTGACATCTACAACATTGTTTCTTGGAAAACTATATGCATCCATAAATGAAACATGATTGATGGATATTTCATTCGGATAAAAATCTAAAAAACCACGCTTTCGTTCACTAGGTAACTCCATGGAATGAACCATTATGTAAGTATTCGTAAGTTTTGGAAATTTGAACTTTTCAATTCGATATTCCGTTGGATGAACTCCATTTTCTCGATCTTCCCCATTTACTAATTCATCATCTGCTTTATGCAGCACGTGAACGATATGTTTACAGATTGGACCTTGATTAAACGAACAATTACAAGAAGCTTTTAAAATTTTTTTTGGAGAAAATTCAATTTTGACATCATAGATATCTGAACCTTTAACCAATGCTGTAATTTCTGTTTCAGACATTGAAAAATCCTTGATTTCAGAATCGCTCCATTTACTTCTTGTTTTTTCTGAAGTGTAATTGAGTACAAATGTTTCAAAGATTTTAGTTGTGAATGTCATTTGATTATTTTATTGCGAAGCTAAATTTACATAATATTCGAATAACAATGACACCACAAGATTTATAATTAAGCCTTTCTTTCCTCTCTTTTAAAGTTTCAGGATCTTTCATTGGAATATTTTCACCAAGTGTGCCGAAATATAAAAAGACCTTGATAAAGATTTAATTAGTAATCATATGTCTTTAAAGTCCTAATTCAGTAAGTGAAACAGTAAATAATATCTTCATAATTAGCTTATTTAATCAATATAACTCATTTACAATTTCCGCCTAAAGTATAGGTCGTTAAGCCTTTTTTAGTTTGTAATCTCGTTCCATTATCTAAGACCAACCATTTTGTTGGAATTGATTTTTTAGAATTCAAATCGGAGAATAAAATCATTCCATTTTCTAATTTCCAAGTACCGTGAAATTCTTCTTTTTTGTGTTTCATGAATTTAGCATAATCAAACGTGTGGTTTTGATTTAATTTGATGAAATATGACTGTAAATCTCCGTACGTTCCAACAAGGTCTTAATCTGTTACTATATTTTCAATCATTGAAGACAATAATAAAATACCGAAAAAGCCTAAAATTAAATCTAACTTATTCATGAAAAATGGATTATGTTCTAAAAATAATTAATGTTCTAAATACGAAAACAAATAAACCGAGTAATATTGAATGAAAATTGTATTATTGGGACATTTCTGAATGCTTTTTAACTACATTTACAAGTGAAAATTTAACA
>CALPUT020000288.1 GCA_943326825.2 Chryseobacterium gleum
TAGTCCTCTGCGTCATGCGGTGCATCATAATTGATAACCATATTGATTTCTTTAATGTCAATTCCTCGACTCATTACATCGGTAGCTACTAGAATCCTTGTCTTTTTTGATCTAAACTGACTTAATACTTCTTCTCGTTCACTTTGCTCCAAATTAGAAGAAATTCCTTTTGCTGGAAAACCAGATTTTTTTAATTGAAAAACAATTTCATTCACATTACTTTTTGATGAAGTAAAAATAATGATACTCGTATATTCTGGTTTTTGCTCTAAAATATGTTTTATTGCTCCAACTTTTTGATTGTCATAAGTCAAATAAACATTTTGTGAAACCCCAGCTGCTGGTTTCGAAATCGATAATGTGATTTCCTCAGGGTTTTTCAATAGTTTAGCAGCTAAGGTTCTAATTTTAGGAGGCATTGTCGCACTAAATAGTAAAGTTTGTCTTTCTTTTGGTAAATGTGAAACGATTTTTTCGATGTCATCTGAAAATCCCATATCCAACATTTTGTCAGCTTCATCTAAAATCAAATGTTTGACATGTTTGAAATTAACATATCCCATTTGCAAATGCGAAATCAATTTTCCTGGCGTTGCAACAATGATATCTGTCCCATCTTTTAAAGCTTCTTTTTGAGCTTCCCAATTCTTCCCATCTCCACCGCCATAAATCGCTTGTGAACCAACTGATATATAATAAGATAAGCCTTGGATTTCTTGTTCAATTTGAATAGCTAATTCTCTCGTAGGAACGATAATTAATGTGTCAATTGTTGTATCCATTTTCCCTACCAACTTGTGTAATATTGGTAGGATAAAGGCAGCTGTTTTTCCTGTTCCTGTCTGAGCACAAGCAATTAAATCTTTATCGTCTAATATTTTGGGGATCGCAAATTCTTGTATTGGTGTTGGCGTTTCAAAGCCCATTTGAGAAATTGCTTCTAATACATCCTCGTGTAATTCTAATTCTGAAAACTTCATTGGACTAAGTTAGCGATAAATAACGAAATAGGAAAAAGTGAATTTAATGTCTTTTCCTAGAAATCTCCAATTTTCCAATTTTCAAATAGAATGATTTCCTACCTTTTGTTTTAGGTTTCGAAATTTTAAAATCCACTTCTTTATTTGTTAAATGACTCAATTGCTTTGTAATTGGTTGAATTGGATTTTCCATTTCATTCATTCCATACATTGTAACAGTTGAGTTTGAAGGTGTCAATTTTTTAACTGATCGCCTAACAGCAGTCTTTTCAATTTCTAAATCATTAATGTCTATTGAATTTGGCAGATTTATTTTTTTTAAGTCTAACGATACAATTTCTTTTTGGGAAGTATTTACTTCATTAGAAATTGAATAACTTATTTTTTGAGTTGAAATCTTATCCAAATCTATGGAATTAACAGATGCAATGATTGTATTTGTTGTTTCAACAATATGCTGAGCTGCGGAAGAATGATATATTGAGTCCTTTTCAGATACTTTATTTACTTGATTTTTAGAAGTTTGTTTTAAAACTGTCATTTGATTTGACCTATTATTCGTTTCAAAATTCAACATGAAAAATAAAATGAAAATTGCAGCTATCGAAGCCACAATACTCCACATTGGAATAATTTTTCTTTCTTTCTTTAAGTGCTTTTTATCTTCATAAACAATCCCTAAATCTGCTTTCAATTGAGTTGCAATTAATTCACGTTCTATTTTTTGAAGATTTACATTTATCTCAATAAAAGCATCAACTTCTTTAATTTTATTAGAATTCAGTAAATTTTCAGTTTTTGCAATCAATAAAACTTCAATCGATGAATCATCAACCAATAAAAAATTAAAATCCGTTTGTTTTAAGAGATGTTTTTCAAAATCACTTAATTGCTCATCTTTCTTTACAGGAAGAGTTTGAATTTCATTAAAATCAACTTTACATTCAGGATTTTCGGAAAGGAAAAGCTCTAGCATAGCTTGTTCTTCCTCATTCAAGTTTCCTTCCAGAAAATCAAGGTAAAAAGCTTCGTAATTATGTAAAGTTATCTTCTTCATTTTTAAAGTACTAAATCCAAATCTCTAATGTATTCTTGTAGCGCTTTTCGAGCTCTAAAGATATACACTTTTACTTGAGATTCATTTAAATTGGTAATTCCCGCTATCTCCGTGTAATTATAACCTTCGTAATCTCTCAACAAAACAACTGTTTTCTGAATTTCAGGTAAAGTCTTTAATGCTTCGTCTAATACTTCCTGTAAATCAAAGTTTTCCATTGAAGAACTTCGAGTATCCGCATTTATTTTTTCAATATCCCCGCTTTTTTGTTCTTTTCGAATCCAATCGACTATGGCATGATAAGCTGTTGTGAATAAATATGATTTTACTTTTTGAAAGCTCACTTCTTCATGTTTAATCCAAACTTTTGTGAATGTTTCCTGCACGATATCTTTTGCTGACATCTCATTTTTAAGATGTTTCAGCGCAAAACGGAAAATGTTATCCGAGTATTCATCAACCGATAAATTGTACTCTCTTACAGTCATATCCTCATAAGTTATTTATAAGACTCTCAAATAAAGAATTTGTTACAGGAAAATAAAAAATATTTTCTTTACGAGATTATGAAATCAAAAAGGGTGTCTTTGATTTATCTCAGACACCCTTTTAGAATATTTAAAAAACTAATATTATTTTATCACAAACTGAGATGTTTGAGTTGAGTTACCAGTTACAATATTTAATAAATATAGACCTGAATTTAAATTCTCAGTATTCAATAAAACTAAATTCGAACCAGATTTAGCTTTTATTAAATTTGTTTGAGCTAATTTACCTGTGATATCAACTATATTAAAAATAACATCTTGATCATTGTCAACACTGAACTCTACATTCACCTCATCTTCTGCTGGATTAGGATAAATAGAATATACAGTATTAATTGATTTTTCAGAAATTCCTGCTATTACATTCGTCGAAGAAGGAGAACCTTTATACAGATTGATATCATCTAAATAAATATTATTTCCTCCATTTCCTTCAAATCTAAATTTGTATCTGAAATTTGAAACAAAATATGCACTATTAATAGTTGTAACATGAACTGTTACCCAATCTGTAGGAGAAGAAGGCGTCCAAGAAGATGTTGACGTTAAGCTTGATAGTGTGTTCCCTCCAACTGTTTTTCTTAGATTCCAAATATCTCCACAATCATTTGTACCATAAATTTTTAAATATTCTGTATTAGTTGATAAAACCTTTCTGTAGGAATATTTAAAAGATAAAGTAACTACATCACTAGGAGTTAATCCTGATAAATCTAACGGAGCTCCGTATAATTCATCAACATTTGCACCTGTTTGACCAAAATTAGCCAATTTCACACATTTCTGACCAGTTGCAGCTGCTGTTGAACTATTTAATAATGAAAACGTAGCATTACTAGCACCATCAATTACAGTCCATTGATTGATATTAGATAATGATGAATAGTTTTCGAAGCCATCAAAAAATGGTAAAGTTCCTGAGGCAGCTAAAACTCTTATATAGGCTGTTTTTGTTGCTGTTTGAGAACTAGAACCATCTGTTGCCGTTAACACAACTGAATATAAACCTGGACTAGTATAGATTACACCTGGGTTTTGAAGTGTTGATGTTGAAGGTGTCGCACCTGTTAAAGTCCATGTCCAACCTGTAGCTGCATTATATGTATTATCTTTAAAATAGACTGAATCACCTGCACAAATGATTGTTTTATCTGAAGTAAATTCCGCTTTACAAATTGTAGGACTTCCATTTGTGCCTGTAAAATTTAAATTATTGGTTGTCCAAAGATTACTTCTTCCACCTATCGAAGATTGAAGTGCAGTTCTCATTTTACTTTTTTGACCTGGTGTATACATTTTAGAACAATAAGAATAATCCATATAGTTTTCTACATTGTCTACAACATTATATGTCCATGAACTAGTTACACCATTTACTGTATTCAAATCATCACA
>CALPUT020000289.1 GCA_943326825.2 Chryseobacterium gleum
ATTGGAAAAGGTGAAAGTGGAAAAATTGAATCTGTTTTAATTTGTCCTGAAACGACTCAAGCAAGTAATTATGGTTTTGATGTTACTCCTGCTAAATTGGTGACAAAAATCATTACAGAAAGAGGTGTGTGTGATGCTTCTGAAGAAGGATTACTTTCTTTATTTCCTGAGCAAAGAGTAACGGTTTAAAATATTTATCCTCCCCCTTAATCCCCCTCCAAAGGGGGAGGTATAATTAATTCCCCCTTTGGAGGGGGCAGGGGGAGGATAATTAGAATATGCAAACTCAACTTGAACAACTTCAAAAAGGATTATTAAAGGGAGCAACTTCTTTCAAATATGCTGGAAATTTAACTGAATTTCCAAGAGAATTATTTGAGTTGGAAGACACCTTAGAATTGTTGGATTTATCCAATAATCAATTGAGAGAATTACCTTCAGATTTTGATCGTTTTAAAAAGTTGAAAATTGCTTTTTTTTCGGATAACTTATTTACAGAATTACCAGAAGTTTTAGGTAAATGTCCGAATTTGACAATGATTGGTTTTAAGTCGAATTTGATTCAAAATGTTTCGGAACAATCATTACCGAAACAACTTCAATGGCTAATCTTAACAAATAATAAAATCGAAATACTGCCTAATTCAATTGGAAATTGCGAAAAACTCCAAAAAGTAGCCTTGGCTGGTAATAAAATCAAGGAACTTCCAAATTCCATGGCGAATTGTAAAAACTTGGAATTACTTCGAATTTCCGCAAATGAATTAAAAGAATTGCCACTTTGGTTAATAGAATTACCTCGTCTAACGTGGTTGGCTTTTTCGGGAAATCCATGTACATACAAACCCGATTTTTCAAATGAAATTGAAGCCATTGATTGGGCTAAAATTGAACAAAAAGAAATCTTAGGTCAAGGTGCTTCTGGGATCATTTCAAAGGCTATTTTGAAAGATGAAATTGAAGAAGAAGTTGCTGTTAAAATTTTCAAAGGCGAAGTGACAAGTGATGGTTATCCGGAAGATGAATTGGCAACTTGTTTAGCAGTTGGTCGCCATCCGAATTTAGTTCCTTTGAAAGGTAAAATTGTAAATCATTCGGAAGGAAAAGAAGGAATTGTTTTAGAATTAATTCCTCCAACCTATAAAGTTTTGGGAAATCCACCTTCTTTTGAAAGTTGTACTCGAGATGTTTTTACAGAAGATTTTAAACTTTCTTCAGAACAAAAAGAACGCATTCTTTCAGGAGTGAAATCAGCGATGGACCATTTGCATTCGAAAGGAATTTTACATGGAGATTTGTATGCACACAATACGTTGTTCAACGAAGAAGGTCATGCATTTTTTGGAGATTTTGGAGCGGCCACTTTTTTTGATATTCATCATCCAACGGCAGAATTATTAAAGACTTTAGATTACCGTGCGTATCAATGTTTGGTAGAAGATTTAGATTAAATTTTCTCTTCTAAACAAGAATTTTCTCCAATTAACGTTGTACTTTCGTGATAATGACTCGAAAATTTCGTTTATGGGGTATTTTTGCTGCTACTTTAGGGTTTGCTTTTACTCTATGGTTGACTTCGTTTGCAGCAATTTCTCAAGAAACTAGTTATCGAGAACAGGTTTATTCTCAAAAGGTTGACACGATTACGTTGGATAGTTTAACCATTTATCCCAATTCGCTAAAAGTTATTTGTTTAGGTGGTTCGATGGTTCAATTAACACGATCGGATTATGATTTAGATCTAACAAAAAACAAACTCATCCTTTTTTCAAAATGTGGTGATTCTGTGAAGATTTCATACAGAGTTTTACCAATGAATCTTCGAAAAGTATATGGAAACAGAGATACCAATCAAATTTACAATCCTCAAAAAGGCGATAGAGAAAAGTTTTTAATTGAAGATAAATATTCATCGACTGATATTTTTGGTAATACTGGAATTACCAAAACGGGTAGTATTTCTAGAGGTGTTTCGTTTGGTAACAATCAAAATTTATCTGTAAATTCTTCATTAAACTTAGAATTATCGGGTGATTTAGCTCCTAATTTGAAAATTCTAGCTTCTGTTTCGGATGATAATTTACCAATACAAGCAGATGGAAATACCAATAAATTGCAAGAATTTGATCAAGTTTTTATTCAAGTTTACAATGATCGTTTTAAGTTAATTGCTGGAGATTTTTGGTTGAAAAAACCTACAGGTTATTTTATGACTTATCGAAAAAGAGCTCAAGGTTTAACTACTGAATATCAATGGGGAGAAGATTCTTTACATAGATGGAAAACCCAAGTAAGTGGCGCATTATCTAAAGGGAAATTTAACCGACAAATTATACAAGGAATAGAAGGGAATCAAGGTCCTTATCGATTAACAGGTGTTGAAAATGAGCCTTATATTATTGTTCTATCAGGAACAGAAAATGTATTTATCGACGGGCGATTATTAAAACGTGGACAAGAGTTTGATTATACGATTAATTACAATACTTCTGAATTGATTTTCACTTCAAGAAATCAGATTACAAAAGATTCTCGTATTGTTGTTGAATTTCAATATACTGCTCAAAATTATGCTCGTTCATTGTTTCAAAGTTCGACCACTTATTCTTCTGAAAAATTGAATTTTTGGTTGAATTTATATTCAGAACAAGACGCTAAAAATCAACCATTACAACAACAACTTTCGTTGAGCCAAAAGCAATTATTAGCAGGAATTGGAGATGATTTACTAGCCGCAAGAACATTGAGTATTGACTCAGTTGGTTATTTGGACAATCAAATCTTGTATGCTTTGAGAGATTCATTGGGATACGATTCTGTTTTGGTTTTCACTGCGAATAAAGATTCTGCTTTATACAAGGCAACTTTTCAATTTGTAGGTCAAGGAAAAGGGGATTATAAGTTTAGTTATTTTGGGCCTTTTGGAAAAGTATATAAATGGGTTGCGCCAATAGGTGGTGTTTCACAAGGTGATTATGCGCCTTTCAAGTTAATTTATACTCCAAAACAAAAACAATTGTATGCATCAGGAATTTCCTATCAATTAACCAAAAAGTTAAAGTTTGATACCGAAGTTGCTTATTCTAAAAATGATTTGAATACTTTTTCTACGATAGACGGAAAAGATGATGCTGGAGTAGCGGTTCGGTCAAGACTCATAGGAACTGTTCCGCTCGGAAATAAAGAAACTTCAAAATGGGAATTAGAATCTAAAGTAGAAATCGAGTCGTTGGATAAAAATTTCAGTCCAATCGAACAATATCGAGCAGTTGAGTTTGACCGTGATTGGAACACACGAAATAAAGGTTATTTAGGTAATCAAATAGCAACGACGTTAGGTACTAATTTCAAAAATAGATCGTACGGAAATATTAACATAGAAGGACAACAATTTTTGATTGGAACAACTTACTCAGGTTTTCGAGGTAAAACGTCTGGTAAATGGAATCAAAAAGGATTTTCTTCGACTTGGGATGGTAGTTATTTGGTAAGTCAAGCGATTGATAAAAATGAATTCGTTCGCCATAAAGTTGATGTTTCAAAGTCATTTAATACTTTCCGAATTGGATTTAAAGATGACCATGAGTTGAATAATTATAAATTTCCTCAGTTGTTACAATTGGCGAGTTATCAATTTTATGATTACCAATTTTATTTAGCAAGTGGAGATTCAACGAATAACAATTTCAGAATTTTTTATAGAGAACGCTTCGATCAACGTTCAGATAGTTCACGCTTAACTCCGGTAGCAAAAGCAAGGACAGCAGGAGGTGAAATAAAAATCATGAAACTAAAAAATCAATCCTTAAACATTGTCACAAGTTACCGTGAATTGAAAGTATTGAATTCTAATTTATTAAATCAAACACCTGAAAATACACTTTTAGGAAGAATTGATTATGAATTAAAAGCTTGGAAAGGCGCTGTTACTTGGAATAATTTTTACGAAATAGGTTCAGGTTTGGAATTAAAAAGAGAAAT
>CALPUT020000290.1 GCA_943326825.2 Chryseobacterium gleum
CAGCTAGACTTGACGAATCTATTCAGAAATTAAACTTAAAAGAAGAAGATTTTACCTCTCAATTTGAAGGAGCAATAAGTCGTAAGGATAGAGCTTTAACATTAACTGATAGTGTTTTTATTAAAGATGGTGAAAAGTGTTGGTTTATTGAATTAAGCAAAGTCAGAATGTTGGAATCAGATGGGAATTATGTCAAAGTCTATTTTGATAATTTTAGACCATTGGTTTTAAGGTCTTTAAATAGTTTTGAGGAACGATTAGATCCTGATCATTTCTTTAGAGCAAATCGAAAATTCATCATCAATCTAAAATGGATTTCTCAAATCGAGAACTGGTTTAATGGTGGTTTGCAAGTCGAACTAAGAGAAGGGGAGAAAATTGAAATTTCTAGAAGGCAAGCCATTCGTTTCAAAGAAATAATGTCGTTATAAAAATAAAGAATAGAATATTCTAACCTTTATTTTTATATTAATGAAATTGAATCATCGTTAATCGTAATTAAACGATTTTTATATAAATTTCCTACAGCTTGTTTGAATGTTTTTTTACTCATTCCAACTTGATCTCTTATTTCATCCGGATGACTTTTATCTGTTAAAAATATCGTTCCTTTTTTAGCTTTCAACATTTCTAATAATTGTTGAGACAAAGGTTCAATTTTAACATAACCAGATTTTTCTAAGCGTATATCTAATTTTCCGTCCTCACGGATATTATAAACAAATCCTTTCGTGTAATCTCCACGACGCATTTTACGGTTAACATCATTGTTGTAAACAATTCCTAAAAATTGATCATTCACAATTACTTTAACACCTAAATCAAATGTTTCACAAATTAGAAGTTCAACTTCATCTTCAACATTCAACTCGGTTGTATCTGTATTGTAATATTTTTTATGTTTTGTAGTTGCAACTAAACGATCAGTAGAAGTGTCTAGTTTTAAGAAAACTAAATAATATTTATCTTCTTCTAAACGAGTTGTTTGCTCACGAAAAGGAATTAATAAATCTTTTTCTAATCCCCAATCAACAAAAGCACCATAAGCGTTTACTTCCTTTACTTTTAAATAAGCAAATGAATTTAAATGTATGTAAGGTTTTTGAGTAGTTGCAACTAAACGATCTTCTGAATCTTTATATAAAAAGACAGATATTTCATTTCCAATTTCCAGATCATCGGTTATGTATTTATTTGGAAGAAGAACGTCATTATCATTTTCGTCTCCTAAATATGCGCCAACAGAAGTAAAACGTAAAATTGTTAGTTCATTGTATTCACCGATTTTCATAATTTGAAACAGTATTTATTTAATTATTAAAAGAAAGAAAAAGTTGCTTCTTTTGAATTAATGATCATACAAGGGATTTTAGGTTCATTGGTAATCAATGTTTGAGCATATTTTTCAAATTGAGGCAATAAACTTACTGAATGATATGCAATTGCAATCATATCAAATTCATTTTGAACACTATAATCAATTACTTTTTTGTGATAAGGATCATTTGAATCAAATCGAACTAAATCACATGAAACTCCATTTTCTATTATTTTACGTTTAACAATATGAATTCTGTTTTTCATTTGATTTTCACGCATGGTATCTCCTTGTTTTTCATACGCAATTGTAACTTTTGCATTGAAAATTTTAGCGATATCTCCCGCATTATTGACAATTTGTAAACTTTCTTTAGAAAGATCAATCGGGATAAGAATTTTCTTTAATTGTTTAGCTTCTGTTTCTTGCTGAATAACTACAAAAGGAACAGCAGTACTTGTAATTACTTTCATAGCATGACTACCAAAAAGTTTTTGCATACCTTTCATACCATGTGTTCCCATTATCACTAATTGTGATTTTTCTTCCATAATTACTTTTCCAATAACATTAAAGAAGTTTCCAACTTTAATTATAGGAATAATTGTTACATAAGAAGATTTTATACTATCTTTTATTATTTGTTCTAATTTCGCCGTTGCTGTTTTAAGTTCAGATACATCACTTACAATATGAACAACTTTAATTTCGCATGTAATTTTACTACTTAAATAAAGAGCATAATTTAAACTTGAATCACCTACTGGTGTAAAATCATGAAGTACAATAAAGATATTCTTGTTCATTTCAACTTGTTTTGTTCAAATATAGTAATTAAGTCTATTTGAATGACTTTTGTTTTTAAACAAATGACTCTTTATAAGTTGAAAATAAGTTGTGATTTAGAGGTGTCTGTGTGATAATATATCTTTAATGAATTGAAAAAAAAGATGTTTTAATTTCTTCTTTTCCGTTTTTTTTTGACATCAGAATATATGTAAGATGAATAAAGACTATCTCTTTTTTTAACTTTTTTATCTTTAATAGTTGCAGAGTTTGTAGAACTAGTTTTAATATTTGTTGAATTATTTACTTTTTTATTTTCATCTTCACTAGGTAAAGAAGCTGTATGGTTATTTCCACCAGCAACAGAATTTGGATCACTTGGGTTTATCCACTTTCCTTTATATTCAACTTCCTCTACTTTTCCTGTTTTCGGATTCTGAACATGAACCATGATTTTTTCATCTGTTCTTTTATTAATTCCAACTACATCCGATTGAAGAACCCACTTATCTTTTACATATTTGAAAGCATCATAAGAAAAATCAGGAACATAGTAACAATAAAAACCTTCCATACTAGGAGTTTCAGGAGATAAATGATCAAAAATAATTCGATTGTATTCAGCTTCAAATTTTAATGACATATAAGCTTTTTCTGAATGCTCGTAAAACATTCTATTAAACGTTTCTTTACCAACTTTAAAGATAGGGCTTCCTAATTTTGGTGTATTACCTGTAAATGATAAAGCGTCAATTAATTTAATGTTACTTGAAACTGTATTTGCATCATACCCTAATAAGGTATACATCTGTTTATTCCCTTTAGTTAAAGGAATGATTTTATAATACAATGCACCATACCAATTTTTACCTTCCAAAATTTCAGTTGGGCGAGGAGCTAAAGCAAATGAATTATCGACTAATTCTGAAATTTTTATTTCATTTTTCGCTTTTGTATCAACTCTTAATATATAACAGTAATATTTTTGAGATTTATCATCTTGCTCAACATTCCAATTGAACATTCTAATTAAATTGTCTTCGCTTTTAATCGTTCCAATAGATTTTAATGAAGCAAAGGGATAATTAAAAGCATTGTCTAATTGAATTGTTTCATAAAGATAATCCTTGAATATTTTATTTTTCAAAGATTTGTCAGCATCTTTTTCTGCAGCTCTAAGATCATTTAAATACAATGACAACTGTTGCTCGCGTTTAAGCAAAACAGAATCAGCCTGAGCAAAACTTTTGCTTAGTCCGAAAATTGTAAGTATGATAAAAATAGCTCTCATGCTTTTGTAAACGTAAATATAATAAGATAGTTACGATTTTACAAATACGAAATAAAAAATTCACTTGTAAATAATAAAATTCGAACTTGAATTCAATAATTTTAATCGATTCATTTCTAGTGAAATCTGAGCTCTATGGTGGGTTGAATGATTTAATATATGGTACAAAATATCACTATTATTTTTTTTTAACAAAATACCTTCAGAATCATGATAATTTACTTTTTCATTCAATTCTAAATTTTCCAAATAGTCAATTGTTGTCAAATAATTGGATTGATTCAATTTTAAAAAGTAATCGATCGGTAATTTATCCCATTCACTTGACTCTGGTAATTCACCTAATAATCGTGCATTCCAAATGTGATGAATGTTTATTATATGTGACGTCGAACGAAGAATGAAATCATTTAATTGATTTTCATTTTTCAACAAGTTTAGACACAATGATTTATTAGCGTAAAAATCAAATTCAAACTTATCAATAAAAAAGTCTTTCATGAAACGTTTTATAAACTCTTCAAGTCTACAATTGTTTGAGTTGGATTAGATGAGTTAAAAACAAAACTTCCAGCAACTAAAAC
>CALPUT020000291.1 GCA_943326825.2 Chryseobacterium gleum
ATTTAAACCTATTAATTGGTTAAATTTCTCTTGATTAAAACTCTCAAAAAAATATCCCCTATCATCATTAAATACTCTAGGTTGAAAAATTAAAAGTCCAGAAATCTCTCCATTAATTACTTCCATCGCTTTAAAAATTTAGTAAAGAAATTCTGTTTTAAATCGTCTTTGAAATATGTAGAATTGTCTGAATAACCATATCCGTAGCCGTAACCATATCCGTAGCCATATCCATATCCGTAAGCACCATTTCGCTTACTTCTCTTAACACCATTTAAAATAACATTTAAATTTTTCAATTGTTGCATTTCAAATAACTCAATAATTTTTTGAACGAATGTTCGTTTTGAATAATGTGATTTAAATACATAAATAGGAATATCCGCTTCAGTTAAGTTTCGAACTCCATCCGAAACCAAACCTACTGGTGGGTTATCAATTATTATGACATCGTAAATCAATTTTAATTCTTCTATGATTTCTTTAAATCTTTCGCTTAAGATCAACTCTGAAGGGTTTGGTGGAATTGGACCAGCTGTGATAAAATCCAATGTATCAATTGGTGATTTATGAATACATTCTTCCAACGTGTTTTGATTGATAATCATCCCACTCATTCCTTTTTCATTTGTTGTATTGAATCCTAAATGGATTTTTGGTTTACGTAAATCTAAATCCAATACGATCGTTTTTTTTCCAGACATCGCAATAATACCAGCAAGGTTCAACGCTACAAAAGTTTTCCCTTCACCAGAAATCGAAGAAGTGATGGCAATTGTTTGATAATTTGGATTAATATAACTTAAATTAGTACGTATATTCCTAAAAGCTTCAGCAAGCATAGACTTTGGGAAATCATGCGCCAATAACTGCGAAAATTTCATGTCTTTTTTCACTAAAGGAATGCCTCCAAGATTTGTCACATGTTCAGGTAATAATTTATTTAAATCTTCAATTAAATTGATCTCGTTAAATGTTAAATATTTTACAAATAAAATACCTACCCCAATAATAAATCCGATAAAGAAAAAAGAAATGTAAACTAATTTTCTATTTGGGCTTATTGGCGCATTATTTACAGCCGGCATGCTTAACACTTTGTTGTCAGTTGTATAACCAGCATCAGAAATAGAATATAAAAATTTATTTTCTTGTAATAAATTAAAATACTTTTCATTTAACTCTTGTAAACGACTCAATCTCCCAAACTCCATTTTTTTCCCAGGAAGACCACTGATTTTCATTTCAAAACTTTCTACTCTTTGATTCAATACTCTAGCTTCGTCATTAAGTCTCATTTTAATGACACTTATGCTTTTTCGAATAGATTGAGACTTTAATTGAATTTTTTGAGCTAATAATTTTACTCCACTATGTTCATTAGTAACCTCGAAAAGTAAATCTTCCTTTTGTTCAAGTAAAGAAATTAAATCATCTATTTTTTTACTTAAATAAGCTTCAAAACTTTTCCCTAACATCTCAGGCAATAGTTTATAAACTTCTAAACGATTTGGTTCTTGAACTAATTTTGTGTTTGCATATTCTAAAACACGAATCTCCTCATTGATAACCATTAATCGTTCTTGTAATTCAGTAACATTAGAATATAAATTAGATTCAAATTCATCAGCTCCTAAAAAATTATTTCTGCTTTGTAAAATCATCAAACTATCTTTAGATTCTTTTAATTTTTCAGTTAAATAAATTATTTGTTCATCGATAAATTTTAAAATATTCTCATCACCCCTCCTTTTAGCTTCATCATCATAAACCATAAAAGCATTAGAAACAGCTATAGTAACATCGTGACAAAGTTGAGGATCATGACCTTTATATAAAATTTGAATCGTCTTAGCTGCCTCATTTATTGGTAAGACCTGTAAATCAGGCAATAATCTAGCCGATAAACTTGCAATGCTGTTGAACACAAAATAAAACTCATTTGTCTGAAAATTATGTTTCATCGCATTCAAATCAGATACTTTAATAATTACATCAAAATGTTTATTTACAATATGTCCATTCACTTTTCCACTCACAGAATATTTTTGACCTCCATGCGTATAATTTAAATGAATAATATCTCTATCATGTGAAATAGAAATTGGAACATCAATTAAAGAAGAATCTCTTAACTCATAAGGCATTACATTTATTACACCAGACTTGTATCTTTCTTCAGTTAGAACGGCTCCTTTTGCAAACAAACTTACATGCATATTAAGACTAGCAATAGCCTTATCAAATAATAATTGTGATTTTAACAACTCAATCTCTGAAGACATGTCCTCTGGTTTTGAACCGATATGCTCAATATCCATTACCTCTTTCGCTTGATCTTTACTTCCTATTTGGATCAACATTTGAGATTCATAAACTGACTTCGTATATCTTAAATAGAAAAATGCTACACTACAGAATAGCAATATAAAAAAAGCAGGCCACCACCAATTTCTTTGTAACGTAGTTAAAAGTATCTGCGGATCGTACTCTTTATTGATTATCTTGTTATTACCTTTTGGATTCAATTTAATTTGAGGTTTGAATGATTCTTACAATTACAAAAACAGATGAAATGATTGAAATAATGGGCGCCATTTCTTTAACAGTCTCTTTTGCTAACTCAGCTTTAGGCTCAATATAAATGTAGTCGTTCCCTTGAACAATCATATCGGTATAAGCCAACCCTTCAATGGTAGATAAATCTATTAAATATACTTCTCTTTTACCATTTACTCTTCTCATTAATTTAATCAATTTTGCTTGACCTCTTGTATCAATACCTCCAGCTTGTGCAATAACTTCCATTAAGGTCGTATTGTTATTGACTATCGGAACAATTTTAGCATTGCTTCCTTGTCCAGAAAAAATAACACAACGTTGATTCGTTAACTCAACCTTAATGAAAGGAGAATTATATTGACTTGAATACTTAGCTTTTAAAGAATCTTGAAAATCTGTTAGTGTTAAACCTTCAGCCTTAACGTTTCCAATTATAGGCAATTCAACAAATCCATCACCTTTAACGATATATTGAAAGTTAGCAATAACAATGTTATTATTATTGTATAATAGATTCTCTCCATTTACAGTTGTACCACTGATAGATTCAATTAATTTTTCTCCAGAATTTGGATATAAATAAAAATTGAACTTATCATCTTTTGTAATATGGTATTCCTCAAGAGGCTTCATTGGGATTGAATCATATTTAAAACTACCACCTTTTGGAGTTTTAAACATCAAACTACTGTTAATACCACAGCTTCCGAGTATGAAAATCGCTAAAAAAAGGAATAATATATTCTTAACTTTTAATTTCATTTAGTATGTTTTTTTTCTAATAATTCATTATAATATACCTCCATATTTTTGACTAATGTCGTATAATGAAACTTTTTTGAAACAAAATCCCAACCACTTTTTGACATTTTACCTCTTAACGAATTATCTTCGATCAAAAGTAATAATTTTTCAGCAAATTGCTCTACATTATTCTTCTCTATTACAAATGCAGTTTCTCCATCAATTACAACATCTCTCACACCTCCAACATCCGTTGTTACAATTGGAATATTTCCAGCTTGCGCTTCAATCAAACTAACAGGTGTTCCTTCATTATCAGACGTTAAACAAATAACATCCATTCCAGCGTTGAACTCTCCAATATCTTTAATCCAAGAGGTCATCTCTATAGTTCCCGGATGTATTTTTGTTATTCTGCTAACTCTATTTTCAATATTCACTCTTTCATCACCATCACCAACAATGAAAAATCGTAGTTTTTTTGACGTTTTCGATAAAACATTTTCTACTACATCCAAAAATAGTGTATGATTTTTAATCGGAACAAGTCTACCGATTATCGCTACTGCGATTTCATCATCTTTTATTAAAAAATTGGTTCTTGTTACCTTTTTTTTCTCATCAATATTATCATGAAACTTTG
>CALPUT020000292.1 GCA_943326825.2 Chryseobacterium gleum
ACACATATTTTCAAACGTTGGGATTTCTATTTGGGTGGAGAAAACTTAACCAACTTCAAACAAAAAAATCCGATTATTGATGCAGCAAATCCTTTTGGTTCAAATTTTGACGCTACAAGAGTATGGGGACCAATTATGGGAATCAATCTTTATGCTGGAGTTCGATATTCAATTAAGCAGAAAAAAAGTTAAAAGTTAAAATATGAAAAACATTATATTTCTATTTATTTGTTTGATGGGATTTCAAACAGCAAAAGCACAAGATAAAAAAGCTTCTAGTGAAACAGCAATTATTCAAACTTCAGCGCAATGTGGTGATTGCAAAGAACGAATTGAAGAATTGTTGAATTATACCAAAGGAGTTACATTTGCGGAACTAGATTTAGTGACAAAAAAAGTAACTGTCAAATTCAAATCCTCAAAAATATCGTTAACTGAAATCAAAAAGAAAATCAGTGATTTGGGATATGATGCGGATGAAGTAAAAGCGAATCAGGATGGAATTAGTAAATTACCTGATTGTTGCAAACCAAAAGGAATGTTAGAAAAATAGGAAAATGGAAAATCAAGAAAGAAAGAAACACTGGGAAAACATTTACCAAACAAAACAGTTAAATGAAGTTAGTTGGTACCAACCTGTTCCTCAGACTTCTTTGGATTTAATTTCAAAGTACGCAAAATCATTCGATGCTAAAATTATCGACATTGGAGGTGGTGATAGTTTTTTAGTGGATCATTTAATAGAATTAGGCTATACGAATATTAGTGTACTAGATATTTCAGAAGCGGCGATCGAACGAGCTAAAATTCGTTTAGGTGAAAATGCTAACAAAGTCAGCTGGATAGTAAATGATATCAGCAAATTTGAACCAACAGAAAAATATGACTTTTGGCATGATCGAGCGGCTTTTCATTTTTTAACGAATAAAGAAGAAATTCAAAGTTATGTTCAACTCGTTCAAGCTTCAATTAATTCAAATGGTGTTCTTGCCATTGGAACTTTTTCAGAAAATGGTCCTTTAAAATGTAGTGGTATAGAAATCACTCAATATACTGAAGATTCACTTTCTAATTTGTTCTCGAATGGATTTGAAAAAATAGAATCTTTTCTTGCTGATCATCCAACGCCTTTTGATACGGTTCAAAATTTTGTATTTGGGGTGTTTAGGAAAGACGTATAGTTATTTCGTATTTTTACAACCATGTCAAAATTCAAGGATAGTTTAAACATTGCTTCACATGTCTCTTTTTCGAGGATTGTGAATTTGATGCTTTTAAAATTATCCTATATCTTTTCTAAAATTTCAAAGAGATCTTTTCATAAAGGTTTGCCGTATGCTTTGAGTATTGAACCAACAACAGCTTGTAATTTGGCATGTCCTGAATGTCCAAGTGGTTTGAAACTATTTACGCGAGCTACTGGAAAATTGGATTTAGAGTTTCATAAAAAAATGTTGGTTTCAGTTGGAAAACAGGTTTTTTACATTAATTATTATTTTCAAGGTGAACCTTTTTTACATCCTCAATTTTTAGACTTAATTAAAGAAGCGAAACAACATAAGATTTACACAGCAACATCCACAAATGCTCATTTCATAGATGCTAAAAAAGCACAAGAAATAGTTGAATCAGGTTTGGATCGATTGATTATCTCCATTGACGGATTGACACAAAAAACGTATGAAAATTACCGTGTTTCTGGTCAGCTTTCGAAGGTAATTGAAGGTACAAAAGAAATTATCAAAGCTAAAAAAGAAGCAAATTCTCAAACTCCTCATTTGATTTTCCAATTTTTGGTGGTGAAACAAAATGAACATGAAATTGATGATTTATATAAATTAGCAAATGAATTAGGTATCAAAGATGTTCGTTTGAAAACGGCGCAATTCTACGATTACAAAAACGGAAATGTCTTAATGCCTGAAAACGAATCGTATGCTCGTTATAAGAAATTAAAAGACGGATCTTACACCCTAAAATACAAAGTAGGAAATCATTGCTGGAGAATGTGGAGTAGTTCCGTAATTACTTGGGATGGCTCAATAGTTCCCTGTTGTTTTGATAAAGATGCGCAACATGTTTTAGGTTCATTAAAAACAACTGATTTCAATAACATTTGGAAAGATAAACGATACCATCAGTTTAGAACTTCTGTTTTAACTCATCGAAACCAAATTGACATTTGCCAAAATTGTTCTGAAGGAGCTAAGGTTTGGGTATGATTCTGGTATTGATTTTTTTCAATTCTTAAAAACAATCAATACCGGAATCAGAACAAAGTATAAAACTCTATTTTATTATGAAATTACTAGGTGAAATACCTAAAATAATCATATCATCTGTTTGTTCGTTATTACCTTGCCATTTTCTTAAAAACATATTAAGCTCAATTTGTTTTTTCTTCAAATCTCTGGTATTTATTGAATTATCAAAAAACTCAACCAATCTTTTTCTAGAAAGCTTTTTAGATAATTGACCACCAAATTGATCAGTTACACCATCTGAGAAAAAATAAAATATATCGTCTTTCTCATATTTAAATTTCATGATTGGAATTTCATTTTTATTGTCAATTGGATTACCCAAAGATTTAAATTTCAAACGATACAAATAATGGCAATTGCTTTTAGAATCAAAATAAATAAACTCTCTATTAATTCCTGAAATTTCAATCTCATTTAATTCTACATTAAGTTTAAATAAGAGTACATCCAAAGAATCATTAACATAATGTAAGCTTTTTGACTTAGAAAGACTTTTCATTATTTCATCATTTAATTGAAAAATAAAGTCTTGTAAAACATTTGTTTTTTTTGTGATATTTGAAATAAAGTGATAGCTTAAAACAGAAAGTAAAGCAGCAGGGATTCCATGCCCAGTACAATCTCCAATAGCACCTATTATTTCATTTGATGATGAATCTTTATCTATAAAACAAAAATCGCCTGTTACTATATCCTTTGGGCGATTAATGAATAAAAAATCTGAAAACAACAATTCCAAATCTTCTTGTTGTTCTAAAATAGCTTGTTGAATTTTCTTAGCATATAATATTGAATCTGTAACGTCTTCCAACTGACTGATGATTTTTTCTAAATCATCTTTAACAATTGGTTTCGATAAAAACCCTTTCATATTGGTATTTATAGCTCTTCTATAACTACTGTCTTCATTATTTGCTGAAACATAAACTACAGGTACGTGAACAGATTCTTCAATTACACTCATTGCTTGAATCCCATCAATATCGTCTTCTAAACGAATATCCATCAAAATTAAATCTGCTGTGTTTTCTTTAAAAAAATCTATTACTTCTTGACCTGTAGTAAAACAATCAACAACTTCATGACCTAAATTTGTAACATAATATTTGTGAAGCTCCTGAATTAATAAATCATCTTCTACTATTACTATTCTTTTTTTCATTTTAATATTGAATATTTATTAAATACAACTGTTATGTCGTAATGTTTAGATTCGTTATAATTTATTTCACCTTTCAATTGTCTTAAAAAGGTTTTTATTAATTTATATCCAAAACCAATTTCTTCTCCATTTTTAACTTTTTCAGAAACACCATTTCCTTCATCTTTATAATCAAAAATGATATTATCACCTTCTAATCGAATAGAAATCGATATGGAAACTTTATGATCGACTTTTGCATATTTTAAACTATTTGTAATCAATTCATTTAAAAATAAACCAAAAGTTATACTTTTTGAAATTTCAAAATTTAAATTTAGGCACTCGATTTTAAAATTTACTGAATCTCCGTTTGATTTATTGAAAATATTCTTGTAATAACTTGTTAATTCTATTAAATAATCATTCAAATTTATATTTGAAAACTGTTCGGATTTGTATAGCTTCTCATGGACAAGGGCGATGATTTTAATTCGCATTTGAACCTCACTAAGTGTTTCTAAATTTA
>CALPUT020000293.1 GCA_943326825.2 Chryseobacterium gleum
AAATTAGAAATTTCGGATGAAGATTTAAAAGAAGCAATTGATGAAATCGTTCGTTTGAATCCAAAACCGGGAGGTTCGATGAAAGAAAGCACCAAAAACTTTCAGCAAATTATTCCAGATTTTGTGATTTATGAAACGGATGGTAAATTAGAATTAACATTAAATGGTCGTAACGCACCAGAATTAAAGGTCAACAAAGATTACGAAATGATGTTGCGAACGTATTCTGAAGGTGCGAAAACGTCTAAGTCAGATAAGGAAGCAGTAATGTTTGTGAAGCAAAAATTAGATGGTGCAAAATGGTTTATCGATGCGATTAAACAACGTCAGAATACTTTGCTTTCAACGATGCATACCATCATGATGTATCAATTTGATTACTTTCTGACAGGAGATGAAACATCTTTAAAACCAATGATTTTAAAAGATATTGCTGAAGTTGTTGGATTAGATATTTCTACGGTTTCTCGTGTTGCGAATAGTAAATATGTTCAAACACCTCATGGAACTTTTGCATTAAAATATTTCTTTTCAGAATCGTTATCTACAGATTCGGGTGAAGAAGTTTCAACACGTGAAGTAAAGAAAATATTATCTGAAGCTATTGAAGCAGAGGAAAAATATAAACCGTTAACAGATGAAAAATTAACGGAATTATTAAAAGAAAAAGGCTATAACATTGCAAGGAGAACAGTTGCGAAATATAGAGAACAATTGAATATTCCTGTTGCTAGATTAAGAAAAGAATTATAATGAAGTTGTTCTTCACAGTAATCACTTGGGTTTTCATGCCATTAATGATGCCAATTTATGCATTGTTGTTGATCTTGTTTGTTCCCGCTTTTCAATTTGATTCCAACCCAAATTCATTGCAGTTATTTATGTACCCTATACAGTTGAAATGGGCAATATTAATTGCATTTTTCATTTTTGGAGTTGCTGCTCCTGGATTTTCCTTTATGATTTTACATAAAAAAAACATGATTTCTACTTTAGAAATGGATGGTAAAAAGGAACGAAATCTACCATTGATTATTACACTGATATATGGAATTTTATTGTATTTAATATTAATGTTTAAAGTCGGTAGCGGAATATTACCTAAGTATTTTTTTGCCTTACCCATGAGCGGATCAGTTGTTTTAGGAATAATGGTGTATGTAAATCATTTTCGTAAAATCAGTTTACACGCAGCTGGAGTTGGTATATTAACTGGCTTCATTTTTGCTTTCTGTTTAGGACAAGTTGCATATGAATTTTGGATTATTATTGTTTCTGTTTTGGTTTCTGGATTAGTGATTTCTTCTAGAATTTATTTGCAAAAACACCAACCCATTGAAGTGATTTTAGGTTATTCAATAAGTACACTTGTTACATTTTTAGTTACATTTTTTTATCCCAATTAATTTATGAATTCAATTAAGTATTTTTTTGGTATTAGTGCAATTTTCTTTTTTGTATTTGCTTGCGGAACTTCTAGTAAAAAGACGAAACGTGGTTTAAATCTCTTCACAATACAACAAGATAAAGATTTAGGTTTGCAAGTTGCCAATGAAATAGATGGAGATCCTGCACAATATCCTTTGTTAGATTCTGTAAAATATAAAGAAGTTTATAAGTATTTATATAGTGTGAGAGATAATATTTTAAATTCTGGTAAAGTGGATTTAAAAGATAAATTCCAATGGAGATTAAGAATTATTCATGATGATAAAACGTTGAATGCATTTTGTACACCTGGTGGTTACATTTATGTTTATACAGGAATAATGAAATTTTTAGATTCAGAAGATCAATTAGCCGGAGTACTTGGACATGAAATTGGTCATGCTGATATGCGTCATTCAACTAGACAAATGACAACCATGTTTGGAGTGCAAGTTGTTGAGCAAGTATTATTGGGAAATAGAGCCGCTATTCAACAAATTACGAGTGCATTAATTGGATTAAAATTCTCTAGAAAACACGAAACAGAAGCAGATGAACGTTCAGTTTTATATTTATGTCCAACAAAATATAATGCTGCTGGAGCTGCTGGATTTTTTCAAAAGATAGAGCAACAAGCTGCAGGTGCAAAACAACCTGAATTTTTAAGTACACATCCTAATCCGGAAAATAGAATCGAGCATTTTCAAAATTCTAAATTAGTGATGGGATGCACTGGAAATACTGAAAATAAAGATGAATATAAGCGCATTGTATCATTATTACCTAAGTAATTTTAAATTTACTAAAATAAACTACTAATATGAGAGAGAAAAAAACTTCTTTGGCAGACTTGGCAACAAGTATAGGTGTATCAAAAGCTACTGTATCATTTGTATTAAATGGTAAAGGTGATGAATACCATATTAGTAAAGGAATGCAAGAAAAAATTCATAAAAAGGCAAAAGAAATGTCTTATGTGCCCAATTTTTTTGCAAAAAGTTTACGTCAAGGTAAAACAAAAACAATTGGATTAGTTGTTGCAGATATATCAAATGCTTTCTATGCTGAATTATGTAAATCTATTCAGGAGAAATTATATGAAAATGGTTACAATGTATTGATCGTTAGTTCTAATGACAATCTTGAAGTCGAACAATCATTAATGAATGAATTGATTCAACGTTCGATTGATGGAATGATTGTTTCTCCATGTAATACGATAGAAAATTTAATTCCAATTTTAAGAAGCACCCATATTCCGGTAGTTTTTACTGATAGACCTGGAGACGGTGAAGCTGATTTTGTTGGAATTAATAATTTTAAAGAAGCAGAAAAGTTAGTGAGTTTGTTTACTAAAAAACCTAAGAAAATTGCTATTTTGACACAACATTCGAATGCTGTTGTCACGATTCAACAGCGAATTGAAGGTATAGTAAAAGCTTGTAATGATAATAAAATTGAATATTTTATTAAGAACTTATCATCTGATGAAATTGAAATCAAGTCAACGATCAAAGATTTATTAAAGAAAGGAGTTGATTCTTTTATTCCTTTAAATAACAAAGTGGCTTTAAGAACTTTAATGTCGTTAAAACAATTAGATATTTCAATCCCTAAACAAGCTAGAATTATTTCATTTGATGATAGCGAAGTATTTTCTTATTTAACACCACCAATTTCAGCATTACATCAACCGATTGAAATGATCGGTCATGAAACATCTTTGAGAATGTTAGAACGATTAAAAGAAAAGGAACGACCAGGGAAACATTTAATGTTAGGATGCTCTTTCATTGAAAGAGGCTCTAATTAAAAAGTTTAAAACACCTATTTATTTTACTTTAATGTCCTTAATTTATTAAGAGATTGGAATTGAGTCTTTTTTTAATCTCAAAATTAATTTTTAAGTAGTTTATTATTTAAGAATTTTAACTTGTTATATTCTGCACCACAGCTAAATTGTTTTAGTATTTAAGATTTGTATATCTTTTTTGTGACATTTCGTCTAAATTTTTATTAAAATAGTTCAATATTGAAATGTATATTATTGTATTATTAATTTACTCATTATTAGAGTTTTAAATGCTAATTATTTAATATTTAAATTAAAAAATTAGTAAGTCAGTTTTTATGATTTGTCTAATGCAATTTAAATTATGTCACTTATAATTATTATAAAACTAAAAGCGTTAAGTATTTGTTCTATTTGACTTTCCGTGATACAAAAATCATTGAAGTTAAAAAAATCAATAAAAAATTGTTGCATTTTTAAAAAGCATCATTTTTGTTTAATAAAGTGAATTTATTTCTTTATATTTGACTTGCAAAATTATATTATAAGCTTTAACTACACAAAGCTGCATTGTATTACTACTACTAATTTTAAATACGGAAGTATTTAAAAAATTTAACGCTATGAAATTATTTGCAATAACTATTATGTTGTTTGTTACGTTTGTCGGTATGGCAAACAAAAAAGAAACTGGAAAAAAGATTTTTAATA
>CALPUT020000294.1 GCA_943326825.2 Chryseobacterium gleum
GGATTATGTTCTAAAAATAATTAATGTTCTAAATACGAAAACAAATAAACCGAGTAATATTGAATGAAAATTGTATTATTGGGACATTTCTGAATGCTTTTTAACTACATTTACAAGTGAAAATTTAACACCATGTCAACAATCGAATCTTTTAAAACAATTCAACCAGCAAATAAAGAAATTCAAAAATATATTTCCTACTATTATTTTCATTCTTCTGAAGATCAAAATTTCAAAAAATCGTTTACGTTTTATCCCAATTATAAACATGGATTAACAGTCTATTTAGATTCGAATGTTGATTTTAGAAATTCTTCAAATGTTACTCCTGGAGAAAAAAAAATAACGGTTTTATATACAATGAATTATGAAAAAGCCATTCAAGTAAATCTAAATGGTCCTTTTAATAAAATCGGTATTGCTTTTGAAGCTGGTGGAATTAATCATTTTGTGAAATCTGATTTAAAGAATCATTATAACTCAGATAATTATCTATTCACTTATTTCGGAGTTGAATTTGATGCAATTTTAAAACAGATATATTCTTTACAAACAATTGAAGAAAAAAGAGATGAATTAGATCGCTTTTTCGAAAGTAAACTTATTGAATTCAAGGATCGTATTTTATTGAATATTGTGACTGATATTATAGCATCAGGTGGAACAATGAGAATTGAAGATCTATCCCTGAAATATTCAATTCACCGAAAAACAATCTTACGGTTATTTCAAAAACACTTTTGTTGTTCACCAGAAGCCTATAAGAAAATGGTGAAATTTAGAAACACCTTGAATTTCACACAAAAGCAAAACACACTTGATTCATTGACTGAGATTTCTCTTTTCAATAATTATTACGATCAGGCCGATTTCAATAAACAGATTAAAGCGATTACAAATTGTACTCCAAAAGAACTGTTTACAACAATTGAAAAAGTTGGAGAAATGGATACGTATTGGCGATTTGAAAATAATTGAGATTTGTCCCAATAATACAATTTTAAAAGTAATCCATAGATTATTTTTGACCTAATCTTAAACTTAAATAATATGAAAACATTTCTTATTTCTATTTCCTTATTGGCTTCAGTTAATTCATTTTCTCAGAATGAAGATATGACCAAATATGACTCACTTATAAATGTTGCTTTAAATTTCTACGAACTTAAAGATTATAAGTCATCTGCCAACTCTTACTCAGAAGCTTTTAAGTCGATTGGATGGAAATCTTACCCTAGAGATAAATACAATGCTGCTTGCACTTGGTCATTGGCAAATCAACCAGATAGTGCTTTTTATTATTTAGAAAAAATCGTCACTAAACTAAAGTATTCAGACTTAAATTCAATATCTACAGATAAAGATTTCATTTCAATCCACCAAGATAAAAGATGGAAATCTACAATAAAAAAGGTCAAAGCGAATAAAGCTGAAATTGAAAAAGATTATGATCATAAAATTGTGAAAATTTTAGCTCAAATAAACATTGATGATCAACAAGATAGAGGTCAACTAGGTGTAATTGAAGAAAAATATGGTCATAATTCAAAGCAAATGGATTCACTTTGGCAGGTGATTAATGTAAAAGATTCTCTTAATTTAATTAAAGTAGAAAAAATTCTATCGAAAAAAGGTTGGTTAAGCCCTAAAGTAATTGGTTATAATGGTGTCGGAACCATATTTTTAGTCATACAACATGCTGACCTAAAAACACAAGAAAAATATTTACCAATGATGCGTGAAGCAAATAAAAAAGGAGAATTTGAATCAAGTTCTTTAGCATTATTAGAAGATCGTGTTGCGAATCGAAATGGTAAATTACAAATTTATGGAAGTCAAATTGGTTACGATCAATCGGCTCAAGTATATTATTTATTACCTGTTGAAGATCCAGATAATTTAGATAAACGTAGAGAATTAATGAATTTAGGTCCGATCAGTGACTATCTTTCTAATTGGGATATCCCTTGGGATTTAGAAGCATACAAACAAAAATTACCTTATTATATCAGCTTATCAAAAAAGAATTAAACCATTCATTAGCGTGAATAAAAATCTGGTAGTAGAAAATCCATTTTCATAGATATATTTTTTAATTCTACTACCAGATTTGGTTTAATTATTCCACAACTAATTTTTGTACAAAACTTCCTTTCGCAGAGTTGATTTTAACAAAATAAATTCCTGCTGATAAATCAGTTGAAATAGATGTTGTATTTGTTAAATTATCTGTAATTGATTTTACCTGTTTTCCGATTTCGTTGAAAATAACGATTGAATTTAAAGTTAATGTTTCATCCATAACTTTTACAGTAAACATACCATTTGAAGGATTCGGATAAATAGTCAACCCATTTTCAACTGTTGAAATTGCATTTAAACCTAATGTAGTGAAACCTACAATTGCTGATGAACTTGATGTACAACCATTTGTTGTAACTGTAACAGAATATTCTCCATTAGCTGTTACAGTGTATGATTGATTTGTTGCATTTTGTATTGCAGAACCATTCAAATACCATTGATTTCCTGAAGCAACATTTGTGCTTAATAAAGTACCATTTGCATATAAAACTGGTGCAGTTGGAATTGGATTAATTGTCATTTCAATTGATTGAGCATTCACTGTATCAATAGTTGCACAAGTTAAACTTGAAATTAAATTACAAGTAACAATATCATTGTCATTTAAAGTTGAAAGTGTTAATGAATCTGAATTCTCAGACAATAGATTTCCATTAACAAACCATTCATAAACAGGAGTTAAACCAGCGTTTATTCCTTCAGCAACCAAAATCACCTCTGCTCCATCACAAGCAGTATTGTTATTGTTGTTTACTATCGTAACTGATGGGATTAAAGCAGAATTAACATTGATAACAACAACTGCCGATGTGTCATTTAAATCAGATATACATGATTCACTTGAAGTTAATACACAATATACTTCATCACCATTTACTAACGTATCGACAACAATAGAGTTTGAAGTTGAAACACTTTCCCCGTTGATAAACCACTCAAATGTTGGTGTATTTCCTGCGTATGTAGTTGATTGTGAAAAAGTAACTTCCTGTCCCGAACAAATTGTTGTAATATCAGCTGAAACATTTATAGAAGGTGTTACAGGAGACGCTCCTGAAATTGTCATTGAATCTGTATGAGAAGCTAATAACGCATCTGATACTGTTACATAATAAGTTCCAGCAACCAAATTAGAAATAGTTGAAGTCGTAGCTCCATTACTCCATAAATAAGTATAAGGTGAAGTTTCACCAGTTGCAACAGCTGATAAAGATCCATCATTTGCATTGATACATGAAGGAGAAGATGGATAATTGATTGCTACATTAACCGGAAGTTCAGAAAGTCCATTTGAGTACAAACAGTTATTTTCTGTCGTTACAAAAACTCGAGAAGTAACAAATGAAATTTTATTTACTGCCGTATAACTTGGCAAATTGAACTGGTTTCCTCCAGCTTCCCACGTTTGACCATGATCACTTGTTGCAATTAAACCTCCTCTATAACTTGCAAATACATAACCTCCAAAAGTACCCATTGCTTGAATAGCGTCACCATCTAAACCAATTAAAGTAGTATGAGAAATTGATGTAGGCGAAGTAGCTGTCCAATTAAAATCAGAAATATCAGCAACAAACACTCCATCATGATGCGTTCCAACATAAATTTTTGTCCCTAATGTCGTTATAGCAGTTGTATGATCAGTTGGTAAATTTGTTGTTATATTTGTCCAATTACCTGATGCTTCATTTCTTGAATGTACTCCACCTCCATGTATAGCAATTACAACTTTATCACCATATGAAGAAAATGCAACATCTTCTAAATTAGCGCCTAAATTCCCTTGAATTGAAGTCCATGCACCTGTTCCGTTAGATTGGTAAATTGTACCTGTTGCATCAAAAA
>CALPUT020000295.1 GCA_943326825.2 Chryseobacterium gleum
CCAACAGGAAATAAATACATTGTTCACTACTCCTGATCTAGGTATTACAGATGTTTCCCAAAATAATTTATATTCAGTTTATCCTAATCCATCAACAAATAGAATCAATTTAAAAGTAGATGCAAAATTGTTTGGCTCTATTTATACTATTAATGATAATACTGGAAAGATAGTTTTGTCAGGAAAAATAAATTCAGTGAATACAATTATTGAATTAGGTAATTTATCAGGTGGGACTTATTTATTAAGTATAGGAGAAAATTTGAAACAGACCTTTAAAATTAGAAAAGAATAAGTAAACTCTTAACATCAAATTTTCGGATATCGGAGGGGGTAATTTTAAAAAAGTATTCTGCTTTTAATAAAAATGAAAAACGATAGTCAAAAAACGAAAGAATCATTTTCCTAAATTCAAATCCCCCATTATCTCTGCAAACATCCTCACCGATTTCATACGATCTTCGAAATCGAATACATTCGTAACAGCCATAAGTTCGTCAACACCCGTATTTTCAATGAAGTCTTTGATTTTCTTTTTTACAGTTTCTTTGCTGCCGATGAAGGCGTATTTTGACATTTGTTGTACTGCTGGTTGTTGGATGATTCTACGAAATTCATTTGTTACTTCAAAAGGAGGTTCTAATGGACTTCTGTTTCCTGTTAAAATTCCGATCACTCTTGAAAAATAAGAGGTTGAAAGAAATTCTGCTTCTTCATCGGTATCTGCTATGATGATTGAAAGTCCTGCTATGGTGTATGGTTGAGCTAAAGCTTTTGAAGGTTGAAATTGATTGTTATAAATCTTTAATGCTTCCATTAATTGTGCACTCGAAAAATGACTTGCAAAAGCATAAGGCAATCCTTTTTCAGCTGCTAAATAAGCACTTGTTGCACTTGAGCCTAAAATATAAAGCGGAACATCCACACCTTCTGCCACGTTCGCTCGTACTTGTTGATTTTTATTGTTAACCGAAAAATAGGTTTGAATTTTTTGAACTTCAGATGGAAACTGCATCGCAGCTTCGTAAAAATCTGAGCGAATGGCACTTGCAGTTGCTTGATCCGTTCCTGGTGCTCTGCCTAATCCTAAATCAATTCGGTTGGGATACAATGTGCCTAACGTTCCAAATTGTTCAGCAATAATTAGCGGAGAATGATTGGGCAACATAATTCCTCCTGAACCAACTCGAATGTGTTGTGTTTCTTCAGCAATTTTACCGATTAAAATAGAAGTCGCACTACTGCCGATAGCATCCATATTATGATGTTCTGCTAACCAATAGCGTTTATAACCAGAATTCTCAGCCAATTGTGCAATTGCCACAGAATCATCAAAAGTTTGACGGAACGATTTTCCTTCAGAAACAACTGCAAGGTCAAGAATGGAGTAAGCAACTTCTTTTTTTATCATGATTTTAGAACTAACTAATTACAAAAGTAATAGAATTGTTTTAGAGAAAATAGAAGTAAAAATTAAACCTATTTTTAACCACATTAGATTAATTTCAATCACTATATTTGTTTAAATTAGAATTCCTTCAACCAGATAAATATGAACAAAGAAATTTCAAACTTTTTGATTTATAACACTTCTAATAATGAAGTGAAAGTAAATGTCTATTTAGAAGGTGAAACTGTTTGGTTGACTCAAAAGGCTATGGCTGAATTGTTTCAAACAACCCCACAAAATATTACAATTCACTTAAAAAACATTTACGAATCAGAAGAGTTAATTGAAATTTCAACTTGTAAGGAAATTTTACAAGTTCGAAAAGAAGGCTCAAGAAATGTTGAAAGAAAGCAAAAATACTACAATCTCGATGCAATAATCTCAGTAGGCTATAGAGTAAATTCATCAAAGGCAACTCAATTTAGAATTTGGGCAACTCAAATACTGAAGGAATTTATCATAAAGGGTTTTGTATTAGATGATGAACGATTAAAAACAGGGCAAAAGGTCTTTGGGAAAGATTATTTCAAGGAATTATTACAGCGTATACGTTCAATAAGAGCAAGCGAAAGAAGAGTTTACCAACAAATAACCGATATTTTTGCGGAATGTTCTATTGATTATGACAAGAATGCTGAAATAACAAAAAATTTCTTCGCCTTTATTCAAAACAAATTTCACTATGCAATAACAGGAAATACAGCCGCTGAAATAATTTATAAATCGGTAGATAAATCAAAAGAAAATTTAGGTTTAACGACTTGGAAAAATTCGCCTGATGGAAGAATTTTAAAATCGGATGTATTGATTGCTAAAAACTATTTACAAGAAAAAGAGATAAAACAGTTAGAACGAACCGCTTCAAGTTATTTTGATTACATAGAAGGATTAATTGAGAGAGAAAACACTTTCACAATGGAACAATTGGCAGAAAGTGTTAACAAATTCTTGAATTTCAATGAATACAAAGTTTTAGATAGTAAAGGTTCAATTTCTAAATTAAAAGCTGATAAAAAAGCAATTCAAGAATACGACGAATTTAACAAAACTCAAAAAATAATCTCTGACTTTGATAAATACATCAAAAAGTTGAACAAATAAAAATCGTCTCTCAACCAATAATAGAACTTTGTTTAACTTTGTTGGAAGATAAATAAATCGATCAGGTTCTTTTGAAAGCTAAAATTATGGAAAATAGTAAACTACAGAATTATATTAAAGATGTAATCGGAAACATGCCAACCGATTGGCTAAATCTTACGACACATCGATTAGATATTTATGATGAAAAATTAGCTAAAACTGAATTTTTAGAACAATTTGAACGTTTATTTATCGCAAATAATTCAGCAACTACTTCACTTAACGAATTGCGTACAGCCTACGATTACATTCGTTTAGGTCACCCTTTATCATGTGTATTGGAATGGGCAATTGCAAAAATGTATGCTATCAAAACAGAAAATGTAATCAGTTTTTCCTCCAAAACAACTCCAATTTTGGCTGTTTTAAGAAAAAACTTATTAGCTAATAAAAATACGCAAATTGCTTACGTTGGAGAGTTGCCAGCATATTTTGATGCTGAAGTAGTGAGCAATGTGTATGGTTATAAATTTGAATTAATTAAAGTTGATAGTTTAAATGAGGTTACTCCAATAGATGGAAGTACTATTTTCATTTCTCAACAAGAAAATATTTGTCATTTTGAGTTAGATTCTTCAGTTGATTTCTTTATCAATATCGATGATCAATTAGGAAGTATTTTACTTGTAAAAGGAGCAAAAAACGATAATTATATTTCTGAAATTCAACACGTAAGGAGAAGAGAGACAATTGCAATGACTCCAGCAAATACGCTTAGAGCTCTTCAATTATTAACGAATGCTGACACAAACCAAAATCAAGAAAGTAATTTTGAAGCGAATCAATCAATCGTTTTAAATACTATCAAAGAGATTACGAATACGAATGTTAAAGCGTTGGTCGCTTCAAGTGGACTTTCAACACAATACGCCATTGCAATGGGATTGATTCACGATGCAGTTGAAAATCATCCTGGGAAAGCGATCAAAATTGTAGTTCCGCCGAATTGTTATGGAGGAACGAATGACCAAGCAAGAAGAATTGCGGCATGTTTAGAAAATGTGGAAGTGTTGGATTTACCCGTTGATGGTGGAAACGACATGGTAGCTTGTATTGATGCATTTTTAGAAAGCATTGCTAAAGAAGATGCTATTCCATATATAATTGCTGAAATCCCTACGAATCCGCGCGTTGAAGTTCCTGATTTAATCCAATTAAGAGATGTTTTAAGCAAAGAACGCACAACAGCTTCTGGAGAATTAGCGATTGATCCCGTTTTTATATTAGACCAAACATTTTGTCCAAATGTTCACTTCTTAGGAGAAAACAATATCCTTTCAACTGTAAGAACAATCGCTTATGTAAGTGGTTCTAAATTCCCAAGTGGAGGGA
>CALPUT020000296.1 GCA_943326825.2 Chryseobacterium gleum
CTTCACCATCTTGACCAAATACATTTATATTCACTATTAAGATGAAAAGTAAAGCATTTGTGAAATATAATAACCTTTTCATTTTCTTTTATTTTATAATTCCTACTGTCCCTTCAACTTCTTCCTCAGATGTTTCGAAAGGAATATTACTTAACTCTTCAACTTGTGTTTTCCTCATTCTAAATACATGTGTTAAGACAAATAAAAAGAACAGTACGAAGATGAGAAGGGAAATGATAGGGTAGATAGAAACCCCTTCAATTCCTGTTAAATGATGTTTTATAAATCGTAACATAAAGTTTAATTTTAGAATTATTTAACTGATGTAGTTGTCATTACATCTTTTCCTAAACGCTGTAAGTAAGCGATTAATGCAACGATTTCTTTTTTCTCTAACTTGCTAATTTCTTGATTTTTATTAATGTTTTTCAAGATTTCAGCAGGTTGATTGTTGATGATATCAGTTGCAATTTCATTAGCTTGTTTCGCTAAATCTGCACCTGCTTGTTTTTCGTAACCTTTTTTATAAGGTACACCTAACGTTCTCATTGCATTAATTTTTTTCTCCGTTAATGAAAGATCTAAATCATTTTCTTTTAACCAAACATAAGCCGGCATGATTGAACCTTTAGATACATCTTTCGGACGAATCATGTGTTGGTAATGCCAGAAATTACTTTTCTTAATTTTAACATTTCCACCTTCTCTTGCTAAATCCGGTCCAGTTCTTTTAGAACCCCATTGGAATGGGTGATCGTATACAAATTCACCAGCTTTTGAGTAGTCACCAAAACGAGCAGTTTCGAAACGTAAAGGTCTTACTAATTGAGAGTGGCAGTTGTAACATCCTTCTCTGATATAAATATCACGTCCTTCTAATTCAAGAGGCGTATATGGTTTCACACTAGCAATGGTAGGAATGTTACTTTTCACGATCATTGTAGGTACAATTTGAACCAATCCTCCGATAGCAACAACCACGATTGCTAAAATCATGAATTGAACTGGTTTCCCTTCGATTCCTCTATGCCAATGTTCACCTTTTGCTTCTTTTTCATGTTTCACCAATGCTGGAGCTTCGGCTGCTTCATCAGCTAATAAATTCCCAGATTTTGCAGTTTTGATTAAGTTATAGAACATCATTACCGCTCCAATGATAAATAATAATCCACCTAAAGAACGTAAGATGTAGAAAGGTTTAATAATTTGAACAGTTTCCAAGAAATCTTGATAAGTTAAAGTTCCATCTGGATTAAATTCTTGCCACATTTGACCTTGAACGAAACCAGCGTAATACATTGGAATAGCATATAATAAGATACCTAAAGTTGCAATCCAGAAGTGTTGATTCGCTAATTTTTTAGAATATAATTCTGTTCTGTATAATTTCGGAAATAACCAATATAATAAACCGAAAGTAAACATACCATTCCATCCTAAACCACCAACGTGAACGTGTGCAATTGTCCAATCTGTAAAGTGAGAGATTACGTTTACGTTTTTCAAAGATAACAATGGACCTTCAAAAGTAGCCATACCGTAACAAGTTAATGCAACTACCATGAATTTCAACATTACATCATCACGAACTCTATCCCAAGCGCCTCTTAATGTTAATAAACCATTTAACATACCTCCCCAAGATGGAGCAATTAACATTACAGAGAAAACAACTCCTAAACTTTGAGCCCAATCAGGTAAAGCTGAATATAATAAGTGGTGAGGTCCAGCCCAAATGTAGATAAAGATCAACGCCCAGAAGTGAATAATAGATAATCTATAAGAGTATACTGGACGATTCGCTGCTTTAGGAACGAAGTAATACATTAAACCTAAGTAAGGTGTAGTTAAAAAGAATGCAACTGCATTATGTCCGTACCACCATTGTACTAATGCATCTTGAACACCTGCATACCAAGAGTAACTTTTAAAGAAAGAGACTGGTAATTCGAAAGAATTGAAGATGTGTAAAATAGCAACTGTAACGAATGTAGCAATGAAGAACCAAATAGCAACATATAAATGTTTCACTCTTCTTACTAAAATTGTTGCAAACATATTGAAACCGAATACGACCCATAAACCAGCGATTAGGATATCAATCCACCATTCTAATTCGGCATATTCTTTTCCAGAAGTGATTCCAAAAGGTAAAGTAGCTACAGCACATACAATAATAAACTGCCATCCCCAAAAATTGATATTACTTAGTTTATCACTCCACATTCTCGTTTTTAATAAACGTTGTAAAGAGTAATAAACTCCCATGAAAATACCATTACCTACGAATGCAAAAATTACGGCATTTGTATGTAAAGGTCTTAATCTACCAAAGGATAAGAAACTAAATCCTAAGTAATCATTGAAAAACTCGGGAAAAGCGAGCTGTAAAGCTACAATTAACCCAACAAGCATACCTGTAATCCCCCATATAACGGTGGCATAGGCAAAATTCTTTACGATCCTATTGTCGTAACTAAACTTTTGAACTTCCATTTTCGTTTTTGTTTTGGTTATTATTTATTAATTCATCGTCAAAGAGAATTCTTACTGAAGGCGTATAATCATCTTCGTATTGCCCATTTTTTATCGCCCATAAAAATGAACCCAAAAAGAAAAGTGCAATTACTAGACTTACAATTAGCATTATGTATATTATTCCCATAATGCAAAGTAATTGATTAAGTAAAAAATAAAGAATGATAGGTATTAGAGGAAAAACTGATTTGTGTCATGTTTTACGTTATTTGCAATTTTGCAAATGTTATTTCATTCCTAAATTATTAGTTGATAAACAATAGTTATGTTTTAGCTATTTAATTTTTTTCCTCGGTTTAATACTAAAAAAGTACTTAAGAAAACCACTGTAATTGAACTAATAGGCATTAAAATTGCAGCAACTAGTGGAGACATATTTCCACTTATTGCAATGGATAAACCAACTACATTGTAACTTAAAGAAAATCCAAGACAGGTATTTAAAACTGTTTTTGAATAGTTTGAAATTGAAACTAATTGTGGTAATTTGTTTAATTGATTGGCTTCAATAATTGCATCTGAAGAAGGTGTAAATCGAAAAATATCTTCAGATACGGCAATTCCAACGTGAGCTTTTCCTAAAGCTCCAGCATCATTCAATCCATCACCAATCATCATTACTTTTTTGTTTTCTTGATTCAGATTGTCAATGAATTCCAGTTTATCTTTTGGTGATTGGTTGAATAAGAAAGTAGTATTATTTGGAAAGAATTCACGTAATAATTCTTCGTCCTTTTTATTATCACCTGACAAAATATGAAGTTGATAATTGGTGAGATTATTCACCATTTCATCAATTCCATTTCTTAATTCTGAATGAAATATAAATTTACCTACAAATACATCGTTTATCGAAATAGAAACGGATGTCTCATAAGAAGATTCTTGAGGAGAAGTATCGTTTACAAAAGATCTTGAACCTATTTTAACCTTTTTACCGTTGCATTCGGCACAAATCCCTTTGCCTGAAATTTCTTCAAAATTACTAGCTTCAAACTGAACGGATAGAGTTGATTTCTTTAAATTTTGAACAATTCCTCGAGATAACGGATGAGTAGATGAATGAGCTACCGCAATAATTATTTGTTTTTCTTCATCTGTAATTTCATTTCCAAAATATTCAATTCCATCTAAAATTCCAGTTGTAAGTGTTCCTGTTTTATCAAAAACGATATCTGTAATTTCATTTATTCGTTCAATTACTTTTGAATTTTTAATATATAATCCTTTCCTACCTAAAACACGTGTAATATTTCCATATGTAAAGGGTGCCGAAATTGCTAACGCACAAGGACATGCAACAATTAAAATGGAAACAACAATTTGGGTTATTTTTCCAGCATCGATAAATGCCCATGAAAGTC
>CALPUT020000297.1 GCA_943326825.2 Chryseobacterium gleum
AGATAATGTAATTGCTGAAACGTAAAAAAAGTTCTTTTTCATGTTTAATTAATTTTAGTTTTTACAAATTATTCTTTACTAAGTTACTGTAAAAGTAGATTCGTTAACGTATACAGCAATAAAAAAATATCAACATTGGGTTACATATTTAACAAATAATAACGAAACTATAATTCAAAAAAATGGCCCCTCAAATGAAGGGCCATCTATAAATTGATTCGTTATTATTTCGTAAATAACATTTCTCTAAATTTAGGCATTGGCCATAATTCATCATCAACTAATAATTCTAATTTATCTGCGTGATAACGAATGTCATCAAAATAAACTTTTACTTTATCACAGTATGCAATTGCTTTATCTTCTGCGTGCTCAATTAAGTTCGCTTGTTTTCTAGCAGTTAACATTTTGTCAGCAAAATCTTTCATTTTATTGATATGCTCAGAAATTTGAGTGATCAAATCAATTTGAGTTTTAGCTGCTTTTTTACCTTCTTTTTCACCTAATACACTAATTAAACCTTGTGCATTTTGTAATAATTTATTTTGGTATTCAACAGCTGCTGGAATAATTTGACTTTGAACCATATCACCCATAATACGAGCTTCGATTTGCAATTTCAAGATATAGCTTTCGAATTCAATTTCTTGACGTGCTTCTATTTCACGTGGAGTTAAAATATTTAAATCATTAAATAATTTAGATACTTTTTTATCACTCCAAACCTTTAATGCTCTAGGTGTATCTTTTAAGTTATTTAAACCTCTTTTTTCAGCTTCTTTAACCCATTCATCTCCATATCCGTTTCCTTCAAAACGAATTTTTTTAGATTCTTTGATTAATTTTTGAAGTTCTTTTAATATAGCTTCATCTTTCGCCTCACCTTTATCAATTCTTGCATCAACACTTTTCTTGAAGATATTTAATTGATTTGCCATAATTGTATTTAATACAATCATAGCATGAGAACAGTTTGCAGAAGAACCTACTGCTCTAAACTCAAATTTATTTCCAGTAAAGGCAAACGGAGAAGTTCTATTTCTATCCGTATTATCCAACATGATTTGTGGAATTTTACCGATGTTCAATTTCAATTCTGTTTTATCTTCTGGTGTCATTTTACCAGCTTTCACATTTTTCTCAATTTCATCTAATAAAGAAGATAATTGTGAACCGATAAACGTAGAAATAATTGCTGGTGGAGCTTCATTTGCCCCTAAACGGTGATCATTTCCTGCTGTTGCAATACAAGCTCTTAATAAATCAGCATTATCATGAATTGCTTTAATCGTATTTACGAAGAAAGTTAAGAATTGTAAGTTTGATTTAGGATTTTTACCTGGTGCTAATAAGTTAACACCTGTATTTGTACTTAATGACCAGTTGTTGTGTTTTCCTGATCCATTAACACCTGCAAATGGTTTCTCATGTAATAACACTCTGAAATCATGTTTACGTGCAATTTTTTCCATTAAGTCCATCAACAATAGGTTGTGGTCATTTGCTAAATTACATTCTTCAAAAATTGGAGCGCACTCGTATTGATTTGGTGCAACCTCATTATGACGAGTTGTAACTGGAATTCCTAATAAAATAGCTTCTGTTTCATAATCTCTCATGTAAGCAGTAACTCTTTCTGGAATTGAACCAAAATAATGATCTTCTAATTGTTGACCTTTAGCAGAATCATGTCCAAATAAAGCTCTACCTGTCATCATTAAATCTGGACGAGCATTGAATAACGCTTGATCTACTAAAAAATATTCTTGTTCCCATCCTAAAGTTGCATTTACTTTCGTAACGTTTTTATCGAAATATTGACATACTTCAACTGCCGCTTGATCAATTGCATATAATGCTTTTAATAAAGGCATTTTATAATCCAAAGATTCACCTGTATAAGAAATGAAAATAGTTGGAATGCATAACGTTTTTCCGATAACGAAAGCTGGAGAAGAAGGATCCCAAGCAGTATAACCCCTTGCTTCGAATGTATTACGAATACCTCCATTTGGGAATGAAGATGCATCTGGTTCTTGTTGTACTAATAAATCTCCATCAAAACGCTCAATCGCTCTTCCTGGACCAACTGGCTTAAAGAAAGCATCATGCTTCTCTGCAGTAGTTCCTGTTAACGGTTGAAACCAGTGTGTATAATGTGTTGCTCCTTTTGTAATTGCCCAATCTTTCATTGCAGATGCAACTTGATCAGCCATTTTACGATCCAAACGTGTTCCGTTTTGAATTGCTTCCATCATAGATTTATATGCATCACTTGGAAGGTATTCACGCATTACTTCGCTATGAAATACATTTTTTCCAAATAATTCAGATACTTTACCGTCGTATTCAATCGGTTTTGGTGTTCTATTTAACACATCTTGATAACCTTGGATTCTTTTAGTTGCCATGATAAAAATTTATTTTTGAGCAAAAATAAGAAAAAATTAAGGGGTCAACCAAAAATAATGTTATTTTTTCATCTCTACCCCCTAAAAAAAGGGGGTAATATTAAAAAATAATGAATTTATTCGTAATATACAATTAAATTAATGTTTTTATGGCTTCTGAAAATTCAGGAAACTGAAACTTGAAATTATGATTTTTCAATTTTTGATTAGAAACATGAACACCTTCTAATAAAATAACCGACATATCACCCAACATTAATTTCAACACGAAAGAAGGCACATTGGGCAATAAAATTTTCTTATTCAGATGTTTGGCAATAGATTTTGTAATTTCTTCGTTTGAAATATTTTCAGCCAATGCATTTATTGGTCCATCAATCTTATTTTCAATTGCAAATTCAAATAATGATACTAAATCATCAATATGAATCCATGGCATGATTTGTTTTCCAGTTCCTAAAGGTGAGCCAACACCAAATTGAATTGGTTTTAGCAATTTAGGAAACGCTCCCCCATCTTTAGACAATACAACAGAGGTTCTCATTTTAACCACTCGACAGATTGCAGAAAATTGATCAGCAGCTATTTCCCAATCTTTTACTAATTGTGAAAGATAATCTAATCCATATGCATCACTTTCTGTATAATACTTATTTTGATCTTCAAAACCATAACAACTTATACCAGATGCTGAAATATAGGTTTCCAATTTAGTAAGTTGATCCTTTAAAGAATAAAGGAAATTCGTCGTTTCGATTCTAGAATCATGTAATTCTTGTTTTCTCTTATCTGTCCAACGTTTATCTGCTATTCCTTCACCACACAAATTGATTAATACAGAAACATCTTCTAATGCCTTTGAGTCGAAATCTCTATTTATTGGGTCCCATTTAAACTCATCGGCGGATTTCTTCGGATTTCTTGTCAGTATTCTAACTGAATAACCTTTCGTCTTTAAAAGACTCGTAAGTTTTGTTCCGATTAATCCTTTACCTCCTGCAATTAGTATTGTCTTCAAGTTTAATCCGTTTAAAGTAATTTACTCAAAAAAGAATCGACCATTTATCCATTCTTCATCTAAAATAGCATTTTTTCTTTTGTAAAATTCAATCGCAGGCGAATTCCAATCTAAAACTTGCCAATCCATTCTTTTAACATCTCTTGCTTTTGCTATTTCTACCACCTGATCAAACAATTTAGATCCAAATCCTTCGCCTCTAAATTCAGGTTTCACATAAAAATCTTCGAGGTACAAACATTTTCCTTTCCATGTAGAATAAGAAGTGTAATACAGAGCAAATCCTATTATTTGATTCTCTACTTCTACAACTAAAGCTTCACAAATCTTTTCATTAAATAGATGATCTCTGATAGCTTCAGGGGTATTAATTACATCATTGGGTGCTTTTTCATATTCCGCTAATTCACAAATCAATCCATGAATTGCTATCTCATCACCAATTATAGCTTCTCGAATCATATATTATTG
>CALPUT020000298.1 GCA_943326825.2 Chryseobacterium gleum
AAAAAAAAGGTGTTTGAACGTTTCCGAAATTTCGGAAGTCAACACCTTTTTTTTTGCTAAAACTTTTTATACATTAACCATTGAAATATTAAAGAATTTTCTACCTGTTAATTACTTTTTAAACGATTTATAATTTATTTTATTGTTTGTATTATAATAATTGTATTTAATTTTTTGAATATATTTTAAATAAAATTCAATCATAACAAAATTCATTACCGTATTTATATTAAATTAAAATTTCAAGATTTTAATTGTGCTCCATATTTCTCGGGTGAAATGAAATAATCGCTTCTTTTAAAAAGCGTTGGTCTAAATGGGTATATATTTCTGTTGTTGTGATTGATTCATGTCCCAACATCTCTTGAATTGCTCGAAGATTAGCGCCGCCTTCAATCATATGAGTAGCGAAAGAATGTCTAAATGTATGTGGGGAAACTTGTTTTTTTAATCCAATTGAAAGCGCTAAATTTTTGATTATTGTAAAAATCATTATTCTAGTCAATTGTTCGCCTCTTCGATTCAGAAACACTATGTTTTCAAAACCTGGTTTAATGACTTGATGTCTTCTAACGAAATCATTGTAAATACCTATTTCATGTTCAACCGTTTCGCTAACAGGAACCAATCGTTCTTTATTTCCTTTTCCAATAACTCGAATAAAGCCTTCTTCAAAAAACAAATCAGAAAATCGTAAATTGATTAATTCGCTAACCCTCAAACCACAACTATATAGCGTTTCTAGAATAGCTTTATTACGATGGCTTTCAGCTTTGCTCATGTCAATGGCATTTATAAGTGCATCGATTTCTTCAACCGTTAGGACTTCTGGTAATTTTTTTCCTAAACGAGGCATTTCTAAACGTTCACTGGGATCGTCATTTATTACATCTTCTAAAAGTAAAAAACCGAAAAATTGTTTTACGCCACTAATGATTCTCGCTTGACTTCGAGCGCTTAATCCAAGTTCGTAAAGTTCTGTAATGAAGTCTTTTAAATTATTGTAAGTTAAAGCATCAGGAGCTATATTTTTATCAACTGAAAAATCTTTTAATTTTAACACATCATTTTGATAAGCAAAAATTGAATTTTCAGCTAAACCTTTTTCGATTTTTAAAAACGAAATAAATTGTTTAATATAGCGATCCCAAGACAACATAAATATGAAAATTTTAATTATTAACGGCCCGAACTTAAACTTATTAGGAATTCGTGAACCACAAATATATGGTAATCAAACATTCGAAATGTATTTTGAGGAATTAAAAAACAGAACGAATGCTGATTTAGAATATTATCAATCCAATGTTGAAGGTGAATTAATTAATGAATTGCAAAAATCTAAACATGATGGCATCATTTTCAATGCAGGAGGTTATACGCATACAAGTGTTGCAATACGTGATTGTATAAATGCTATTTTAGTCCCAGTTGTTGAAGTTCATATTTCGAATATATCAAGTCGTGAGGAATTTAGACATACTTCGATGATTTCTCCAGTTTCTGTTGGTTGTATTTTTGGATTTGGTTTGAAAAGCTATGATTTAGCCATTAATTTCTTTGAAAAACAATAGGAATAATATATAATTAGGTTCTTTAACTAAAAAAACACTTAATTTAAAAAGTGTTAATATTTTATTTTTCAAATACTTGAGTGTATATATTTAATTATTTAACACTTTTGTTGAAAACTTGGTTGAAAACCTAAACTCTATGAGTCTCAAACACAAGTGAATCTATGTTAAATTTGCTTTAAGATTATAATAACACACTATGGCTCTACTTGGAACATTATTAAAAAGAAAATTATCAGACGAACAGGTTGCAAATGTATTTGTTAATGCATTGTTGGATGTAGTTGATAATGGATTTGTAGAGGTTGCTGAATTGATTAATGAAGATCTGGCATTTGTTAAATCGCCAGAAATTGATCCAAAACAAAACGGAGAATTTGCATTAATTGTAATTGTAGGTAATTTATCTTTTTTAGAAAATATATTTGAATCTGATCAAGCAGAAAGAGTTGAACAGATTATTTTTAATAAATTGGGGAAAATGTACGAAATGTCTGGAAATGATTTCCAACAAATCGTAAGAGAATACCAAAGCTTTATTTCTAGAATAAATCATCCTTCTAAAAATATGATTTACGGAATGTCTAAAGCTGTTTTTGAAAAATACAAATTGAATGAATTTCAAGATGATTATTTCAGAAGAATGCAAGCTCCAAATCCTTTGTTCTTAAAAAGAATGGATGAGGTTATGGGAAATTTCATTTGGAACTGGGATGCTTTTTTCAAAAAGTATAAAATGAATTAAGTGTAAATTAAATATAATTTAAGAAAGCTCAAATTAAATTTGGGCTTTTTTTATGAGTTTATTTTGTAATTTTGAGATGTGAAAAAGAATTTAAATACGATAATTGCTTTAATTGTAATCAGTGCTTTTGTTATGCAAGCATTGGGTAAATTCATTATATACACAGATTACATTATCAATAAAGAATACATAGCGAATAATTTGTGTGTTAACAAGTCTAAGCCGATATTGAAATGTAATGGTAAATGTCATTTGGCTAAACAGTTAAAAAAACAAGATCAAAAAGAAAATAAATCTTCATCATCAAAAGAAAAAGTTGAAATAATTACTGATCAAGTTTCAGTTGAAACGTATGTTTTTTTTAAAGGAGATTTTTTTCAAGACAAGAATATAGATCTTTTTGAGTATAATAAAAATATTATTCAAAGTAATTTAAATTCTATTTTCCACCCTCCTAGAGTATAATTTGTTTTAAATAGCAGATTGTTTTTAAAATAAATCAATCTGATTTCTTAGAAGAGTAATTCTTCAATAAAAACAAATTAAAATTCAATAAATGTTTTTTAAACAAAAATGGAATGTTCTTATTGTTGGGACATTGATGACTATTAATGTATTTAGTCAAGAAACAATCGATACTTCAAGTTGTGCTCATTCATGTCATTGTTTTCGTAATTTGACTCCTGCAGGCGTTATGATTAGTCATGTTCATCCAAAGAAAGAATGGATGTTATCGTATCGATATATGCAAATGAATAATTCAACATTGATTTCTGGAAACAATCCAGTTGAAGAAATGGATGTATTTAATGATTATATCATGAGTTCTAATAAAATGAACATGCAAATGCATATGTTAATGGGAATGTATGGTTTTTCTGAACGTTTTACTGGAATGTTAATGTTGCATTACAATCAGACTTCTATGGGAATGACCATGGTTCCAACAATGAGTCACGATCATTCTATGCCAGGTATGGAAATGGCAAATAATTCCGAAATGACAATGCTAACATCTGGAATAGGTGATACTAAACTTCATTTATTGTATGGTATTGTTAAAAACACATCAAGTCAACTGATTTTAGGCTTAGGAGGAAGTATTCCAACTGGTTCAATTCAAATGAAAGGATTATCCAACGATATGTTATACCCTAATGAGCGATTTGCTTATATGATGCAAATGGGTTCAGGCTCTTTTGAACTATTACCGAGTTTAACATACATTAAACAATCAAATGGATTTGCTTATAGCTTTCAAGGAAGTTCTGTTATGCGTTTAAATACAAATAATATTGGCTATCGTTTAGGTAACGAATATTATTTAAATGTATGGGGTGCTTACAATTGGTGGAATAACTTTAGTAGTTCAATCAGATTTGAAGGTAAGTTAATTGATGCGATTCAAGGTTATGATAAAACAATTTATAGGTTCAATGAACCATCTGCAAATACGATGAATTATGGTTTGAAATCGATAAGTACTCTAGTTGGTTTATCGTATCAATTTTCGAAGGGTTTCTTTGAAAATGTTAAACTAAATTTTGAGTATGGTTTCCCTATTTATCAGTATGTTGATGG
>CALPUT020000299.1 GCA_943326825.2 Chryseobacterium gleum
AAAGGAAATCATCGTGTATTAATAGAGGTTACTGCACTTGAAAATAAAATGTTAGTGGATATTCCATTATCATTTGTAAATAAAATAAGTTAGTTTTAGCTAGCGAAAAAGTTTAACGTACTTAATTACAGATGTAATTGAGAACGGCGTAGCTGTAGTATATTGTAAAAAAGATTAAAAAAAAATGGGGCAAAAAATTGCGTTAATTACAGGGGTTACTGGACAAGATGGAGCTTATTTGAGTGAATTTTTATTGAATAAAGGTTATATTGTTCATGGAATAAAAAGAAGATCTTCAAGTTTCAATACAGATCGCATTGATCACTTATACCAAGATCCTCATGTAAACAATCAAAATTTCATTTTACATTATGGTGACATGACTGATAGTACGAATTTGATTCGAATTATTCAGGAAGTACAACCAGATGAAATTTATAATTTAGCAGCAATGAGTCATGTTCAAGTTTCTTTCGAAACACCTGAATATACAGCAAATGCGGATGGTTTAGGAACATTGCGATTGTTAGAGGCAATTCGAATATTAAATCTAGAAAAAAAGGTTAGAATCTATCAAGCATCCACTTCTGAATTGTATGGATTGGTTCAACAAGTTCCACAATCTGAAACAACACCTTTTTATCCTCGTAGTCCTTATGCAGTAGCTAAAATGTATGCTTATTGGATTACTGTTAACTACAGAGAAGCTTACAATATTTTTGCATGTAATGGAATTCTTTTCAATCATGAATCTCCAATCAGAGGTGAAACTTTTGTTACAAGAAAGATTACAAGAGCAGTTTCTAAAATTGCAATGCAACTTCAAGATAAATTATACTTAGGTAACTTGGATGCTCAACGTGATTGGGGACACGCCAAAGATTATGTAAGAATGATGTGGATGATTCTTCAGGCAGAAGAAGCTGAAGATTGGGTTATCGCAACAGGAAAGACAACAACTGTTAGAGATTTTGTGAAAATGGCTTTTAATGAAGTGGGAATCGAACTTGAATTTAAAGGTGAAGGAATTGATGAAAAAGGTTTTGTAAAATCATGTTCAAATCCTAATTATCAAATTGAAATTGGTAAAGAAGTTTTAGCAGTTGATCCTAGATATTTTAGACCAACAGAGGTTGAATTATTAATTGGAGATGCAACGAAAGCAAAAGAAAAATTAGGATGGACTCCTGAATTCCAATTATCTGAATTAGTTCAAGATATGATGAAAAATGATCTTCGTTTAATGGAGAAACAAATTTTCCTGAAAGAAGGTGGTTACACAATGAAAAATTATTTTGAATAAATAATGAATTTTCAAGATAAAATATATGTTGCTGGACATAAAGGAATGGTTGGTTCAGCAATTGTCAGAAAATTAGAAAACTTAGGTTTTACAAATATTATTTATAGAACTTCTAGTGAACTCGATCTAAAGAATCAGATTGAAGTTGAAAATTTCTTCTCAAACGAAAAACCTTCTTACGTTTTTGTCGCTGCAGCTAAAGTTGGGGGAATTGTTGCGAATAACATTTATAGAGCTGAATTTATTTATGAAAATTTAATGATTCAAAATAATTTGATTCATTCTGCACATAAATTTGGAGTAACAAAATTATTGTTTTTAGGAAGTTCATGTATCTATCCTAAAAATGCACCACAACCTTTAAAAGAAGAATATCTATTAACAGGTGAATTAGAAAAAACGAATGAACCTTACGCAATTGCTAAAATTGCAGGAATAAAAATGTGTGAAAGTTATTTTAAACAATATGGATCAGATTTTATTTCAGTAATGCCAACAAATTTGTATGGTTTAAATGATAACTATGACTTAGAAAAAAGTCATGTTTTACCAGCTTTAATTCGAAAATTTCATCTTGGAAAAGCATTAATTGATAACAATTGGAACGAAATAAGAATCGATTTGAACACAAATCCAATTGAACGTATTACTGGCGAAAATTCAGAATTTGAAATTAGTAGCATTCTTTCTAAATATGGAATACAACTATTGAATAAGCAAGTTTCAATAACACTTTGGGGATCAGGAAAAGTATATCGTGAATTTTTACATGTAAATGATATGGCTGAGGCATGTGTTCATACTATGTTAAATGTTAATTCTCAAAAATTGTACGATGAATTAAATCAAACACATATTAATATTGGTACGGGTGAAGATTTAACCATTTTTGAATTAGCAGAAATGGTTAAAAAGATTGTGAATTATGATGGGAATATCATTTGGGACTCAACTAAACCTGATGGAACTTACAAAAAACAACTAGATGTTAATTTAATTCATCAATTAGGTTGGAAACATAAAATCAATTTAAATGAAGGAATTAAATTGGTATATAATCAATACATTAATAGAAATTAAGACAATTTTGTTTTAGATGATAAAAAATAAAGTAGTACTTGTTACAGGTGGAGCTGGATTCATTGGTTCAAATTTATGTGAGTCTTTATTGAGCAATAACAATATTGTAAAATGCCTAGATAATTTTGCAACGGGAAAAAGAGAGAATATTGAACCTTTTCTTTCCAATCCAAATTTCACATTAATTGAAGGTGATATTCGTGATTTAAACACTTGCAAAAAAGCTGTAGATAATGTAGAAATTGTTTTACATCAAGCAGCGTTAGGTTCAGTTCCTAGATCGATTAATGATCCTATTACAAGTAATGATGTAAATATTAATGGTTTTCTAAACATGTTAGTTGCTGCGAGAGATGCAAAAGTTAAGCGTTTTGTTTATGCAGCTAGTTCATCAACTTACGGAGATTCTGTTAATTTACCGAAAGTAGAAGAAGTTATAGGTAAACCTCTTTCACCTTATGCAATTACTAAATATGTCAATGAATTATATGCTGATGTTTTCTATAAAACATATGGATTTGAATCTATCGGTCTAAGATATTTCAATGTGTATGGTAGAAGGCAAGATCCAAATGGAGCGTATGCAGCTGTTATTCCAAAATTCACTCAATTATTGATGAATTTAGAATCTCCAACAATAAATGGTGATGGAACCAATTCAAGAGATTTTACATACATTGAAAATGTAATTCAAATGAATCATTTAGCTGCAACAACCTCAAATCCTGAAGCTATTGGTTCAGTTTTTAATACTGCTGTTGGTGAAAGAGCTAATTTATTAGAAATGACAACTCTTTTGAAAGGATATTTGAAAGAATTTAATCCTAAAATTGGGGATGTTGAAATTATACATGGTCCTGATAGATTAGGTGACATTCCCCACTCGCTTGCTTCGATAGAAAAAGCACGAAAGATTTTAGGATATGAACCTTCTCACAATTTGAAAGCTGGCTTGAAAGAAGCTGTTGAATGGTATTGGGGATATTTTAATCAGTAAATGGGACTAATAGGTTTTGAGACAAATGAAAAAGCAATTTTTGGGAATGCTTTAGGCGGTCTCTTTTTTCAATTTTTAATTAGATTTAAAGGTGTAATTATTTTACCTTTAATTGTACATTATTTGTCTAAAGAAACAATTGCCGATTGGAGAATAATTACTACAACCGTTTCAGTTTTATTACCTCTTTTAACATTAAATATATTAGATGGATCAGGATTATATTTCGCGTCAGATTTTGACAAAAAATCAATTGAAAAAAAATATAGTTCGATTATAAACTTATCATTTGTATTATTATTATTCTCAATAATTCCATTATTTATATACATAAAAAACGACCCTGAACTAGCTGAATTATTAATTTTAATTATATCAACTCTTTTTGTAAATTACATTTTTAAAATTGCTGTTTTCATTCCTCAAGTCTACCAAAAAACTAAAAAGTTATTAATTGTAAATTTTATTTCAGAATATTTAAGTGCTGCAATAACATATTATTTA
>CALPUT020000300.1 GCA_943326825.2 Chryseobacterium gleum
TATATGGTTTAGCTGAAGGAGCAAATATTTGTGACTCAACTATAGAGAAAGATATGTTTGCCATGAAAATGGAGCATGATGCACCAATTGCATACAGCAAACGAAATAGTGGTTATTATTACAAGGACGAAAATTTTTCAATCAATGATATTCCGCTTTCTGAAGATGACTTAAACTCGATCAAATTTGCTGCGAAAACCTTAATGCAATTTAGAGATGTAGATTTATTCAAACAATTTGGAAATGCGATAGACAAAATTGTTGATCGAATAAATATCTCTTCAAATCCTGTAGATCAAGACGTTTCAAATTATGTTCAATTTGAGTCAGCTTTATCAAATGGAGGAAGTGAATTTTTATCAGATTTATTAAGCTCTATCAAAGATAGTCAGCTCGTTACTTTTGTTTACACGAGTTATGTTTCTGATAAACCAAAAGCTCGTAAAGTCATTCCTTTATTACTAAAAGAATACAGAAACAGATGGTATTTAATCTCGTTTGATTTAGACAAACAAAGTGTTATTACATATGCTTTAGAACGTATATCAGAATTAGTGATTACAGAAGAATACGGGATAAAACCGAAAGATTTTGATCCTGATATCTTCTTCAAACATGCCATTGGAATCACAAGTGGAACTGGAGAACCAATGTCAATCCAATTTAAAGCTGACAAAGTCTCAGCTAAATACATTCAATCTCAACCGTTTCATACTTCTCAAGAAATAATAAAGGAAGGTAAAAACAAAACTACATTCCAACTGAAAATAATCAATTCAGAAGAATTCATGCGATCTGTATTAAGTTTTGGAGAAGGAATCGAAATTGTTGAACCGAAAGAATTAAGAGATGAAATTATCTCAAGAATTAAAGGAATGACGAAAATTTATGAAATTTAATTTTAAAAAATTAGTTCCATTTTTTAAATTCAATCTATTACTTTTACTAGTAATTCGTTCGTTTAGTTCATTTTCAAGTGTTTCTTCAATAAATCATTCGAATGAAATAAAAAATTTACGTAATCTAATCATTACAAAACCTGATTTATCAAGAATCATAATTGATCAGAAACTATCTCAATTTTCAAAAAACACAAATTATTGGTTAGATTATCAATTATTAAAAGTTGAATTATATCGATTTCGAGGTGATTTCACACACATGAAATTGGAATTATTCAATGCAATTAGAGTTATTACACCAAAGACGCCCATTGAACAAAAATTACTGGTCGACTATTATCGCACAATCAATTACGCGGTAAACAATGATATAGAAAACCATCTAAAACTCCTAAAAAAGACATTACTATCCGCTCGTAAAAATCACTTTAAATATTTGGAAGCAATCTGTTTAAGTACTTATGTGAAATATTATTTTGAGCATAAAGAATTTATTAAAGGTAGAGAATACATCAATAAAGCACGAAAATTATTTCACGAAATAAATGACTTAAATTCAAATTTAATTGTTGAAATTCGAGATGGTATCGGATATTTTTGGGAAGGTAAAGATCAATTAGCATTGAACAAATTCCACGAATGTTTAACCTATTGTCACAAAAATAATCTAAAACTAAATGAATATTATCTCCTTGTTAATATTGCTGAAACGCATTTGTTCGCTGAAAACTACGATAGTTCAAAAGTCTATTATTACGAATTTTTAAAACACAAAAATCAAGCTGATTTACGTGATGTTTATCAAGCATATTTAGGTCTTGAATTGTTTTATAAAAATCAAAATAAAATAGATTCTGCATACCATTTTTCCACTTTAATGCATCAAGTAGATGATTCAATTAAGAAAAATTTAGATAAAAAATTAAGTGAAGAAATTGAAAAATCATTTGAAAAAGAACAAAATAACAAAGCACTTCAAGAGAAAGATCAAGTCATAAAAGATGTTCGAAAAACAAATAAACTGATCTTAACCTTCTTTATAATTGGTTCTCTACTACTCTTGTTTATCATCTCTATGATTTTGTACGCCTACAGGACGAAAACTCGATTAAATAATGTATTGGTAGAACAACAAAAAAGTATTATCGAAAAAAATCAATTAATCGATACTGCCTTAAAAGAGAAAGTTATTCTTTTAAAAGAAATACACCATCGTGTAAAAAATAATCTTCAAATTATTTCTAGTCTATTAAATCTCCAATCCCGAAACATTGATGATCCAAATGCATTAAATGTTCTAGAAGAAGGAAAAGAGCGTATTCAAGCAATTGCTTTGATTCATCAAAAATTATATCAAGCAGATTCTTTTGCTACTATTGATATGGAAGGCTATATCGAAGATCTTGCTTGTCAATTGCACAAAACTTACATCTCAAACAATAAAAACATTGAATATTCAATTGATTCAAAAGACATTCATTTAAATCTCGATACTGCTGTACCTATAGGATTAATTATTTGTGAATTGGTTACCAATTCGTTTAAACATGCATTTCAAAATAAAGACCAAGGGAATTTATTTGTCCGAATCCATGCTTTAGAAATGACTAATAAATTTGTTCTAGAAGTCTCTGATAATGGTAGCGGAATGGATAATACTTTCAAAAAAGAAAAAAAACAAGGTATCGGAACTGAAATTGTCGAAGCTTTAACAGAACAGTTAGATGGTGAGTCGACTATAACAACTTCTGAGAACGGAACAAATATTAAAATCTTTTTCTTTCAAGTAGAAAGTTAATTCCTTTCATCTGATTATATTCGTTAAAAATTTTCTAAAACATGGAATTAATTATTTCTACAAATAATGGCGTTTGCGAATTGAAATTAAATCGTCCTGAAGTCTTCAATTCTTTTAACAAAACAATGGCCTTACAACTTCAAAAAGCATTGGATGATTGTGAGAAAGACGATTCAATTCGAACTATCGTAATCACTGGAGAAGGAAAAGCTTTTTGTGCTGGACAAGATTTAGCTGAGGCAACTGATCCAAACGGACCGGAATTGCAATCAATCGTTAAAGATCATTACAATCCGATTATTGAACGTATTAGAAATATTGAAAAACCAATTATTGCAGCAGTGAACGGTGTTGCAGCTGGTGCTGGTGCTAATATTGCTTTAGCATGTGATATTACAATCGCTAAAAAAAGTGCTAGTTTCATTCAGGCATTTTCAAAAATTGGTTTAATTCCTGATTCAGGTGGAACATTTTTTCTTCCTAGAATTATCGGTTCACAAAAAGCTCTAGCTTTGATGATGACAGGAGATAAAATTACTGCTGAACAAGCAGATCAAATGAATATGATTTATAAAGCAGTTGAAGATGAAACGTTTTTAGAAGAAGTTTCTGCATTCGCAAATCAATTAGCTCAAATGCCAACAAAAGGTTTGGGTTTAACAAAAAAAGCAGTGAATTTAAGTTTCACAAACAACTTGACTCAGCAATTAGCAGTGGAAGAAGAATTGCAAACAATTGCAGGTCAAACACATGATTTTAATGAAGGTGTTCAAGCATTCTTAGAAAAAAGAAAACCAGTATTTACAGGTAAATAATAATAACTATGATCGAAATTGGAGTTTTAGGCGCTGGAACAATGGGTTCTGGTATTGCACAAGTAGCTGCTCAAGCAGGTCATGTTGTACATTTAGTAGATGTGAATGAATCTGCTGTTCAAAATGCAAAAAAAAATTTAGAAACTGTATTAAGTAAATTAGTTGAAAAAGGAAAAATTTCAACTGAAGAACATACCGCTATTTTAGAAAGAATTAATTATAGTTCTGATATTTTATCTTTTCAAAATTGTGGGTTAATTATCGAAGCAATTATTGAAAAAATTGAGGTAAAACATAAAGTTTTTGAACAGTTAGAAGGTGTTGTTTCTAAAGAATGTATTTTAGCAAGTAACACTTCTTCCCTATCCA
>CALPUT020000301.1 GCA_943326825.2 Chryseobacterium gleum
ATTTGCTTTCTTTCAGAATTATCACACAATAAAGGTGTAACTTCAGTCATTCCGATTTCAGTTGCTTTTTCTAAAAACCATTCCAATCGATCCATCATTTTAGTAGGAGCGATGGCAATATGAATTTCAGATGTTGGTTTTTCTTGAAATGTATGGTTTACTATTTCAACTGTACATCTTTTCGGATTATCATCGATGATTTTCGTTTCAAATAAAGAACCATTTCCATCTAAAATCGCTACATCATCACCAATTTTCAAACGTAAAACTCTACAGATGTGTTTTGATTCTTCTTCACTTAAAGCGTGATTTTTCTTGGAAGATTCTATTGTTGGGTCGTAAAAAAGTCTCATTAATGTAAAAGTCTAAATATCATTTCACGCATCAAATCACCTTGAGTAAAAGATGAATTTCCAATACCTTTTGCTTTCAAATCGAATTCATGTAAAATTGCAATGTTCGCCGCAATCTTTTTTGCATTGTACACTTTAGCAGCATTCATATACTGATTTGCAACAAAAGGAGGGATTCCAAGCGCTGAAGCAATCACTTCTTTTGAACCACCTTGAATAAAATGAATACGCATGATTTTCGTAAAGAAATTGAAAACCGTTGGGATAATCATCATCAAATCACCTGCTTTTGGATTGTGTTCGAAATAATTGACAATCGTAAAAGCCTTTGGAACATCTCTAACAGCAATCGCATTCGTTAACTCAAAAGGATTGTAATCTTTAGAAATACCTATATTTTCTTCAATGTGAATATCACTGATTGTTGTACCTTTTTCAATTAAAAGACACAATTTATTTAATTCATTGGTGATTCGACTTAAATCATTCCCCAAAAACTCCGCTAACATGATTGTTGCTTTTGAAGAGATATCATATTGTTGAGAACGAACATAACCAGCAATCCATTCAGCAACTTGATAATCACGAACCTTTTCAGATTTAAACATGATTCCATTTTTAGCTGCTGTTTTAGCTAGTTTTTTTCGTGTATCAAATGTTTTGTATTTGTAATTTATAACAAAAACCGTCTGATCGGAAGGTTGTTCTATATAAGATTCTAATTTGTCGAAATCCTTTAAATCTTGTGCTTCTTTCAATACAACTAATTTCCGTTCTGACATCATAGGATAACCCTTACATTCCGAAACAATATTCAAAACTTCAGAATCTTTTCCATACATCAAAACCTGATTAAAGTCTTTTTCATGATCCTCTAATACATTGTCAATCAAAGCTTTTGTTATTTCATCAATAAAATAACCTTCTTCACCATGTAAAAAGTAAATCTTTTCAAATTTTTTATTCTCTATGTCTCGAATAATCGACTTGTAATCCATACTGTAAAATTAAAAAATGAATTGAATATTATTTACATTTTAATACAAAAATTAGCTTTTAAATATCGTTTGATTTTTTACTCACAAAATATCTCTTAACTATTTATTATTTAAATATTTAAATCATCATCATTAAAGTATAATTTAACTTCCTATCAATTTAAATTTCTAAAAAATGTATATTTGTAACGAATTATGAATGAAGAGCAATTAAATAATTGGTTAAATAAACGAAAGGAAAGAAGAGAGCAATTAAATGCTGCTGATTTACTTTCAAAAATGCGTTTACAAGAAATGAGCGCATTGAGTACTGCTATTACATTATTGGAAAGCACTCGGAAAGACGATCAAAAAATTGCAAATGAATTAATTAATCTTTCTCTTCCTTATTCTGGAAATTCAATAAGAATAGGTATTACAGGAGTTCCAGGTGTTGGGAAAAGTACTTTTATTGAATCTTTTGGAAAGGTATTATTAAATACTGGAAAGCGAATTGCAGTCTTAGCAATAGATCCAAGTAGTGAATTCAGTGGTGGAAGTATTTTAGGAGATAAAACAAGAATGGAAGAGCTGTCATTAATGGACAATGTTTTTATTCGTCCTTCTCCTGCAGGAAAAACGTTAGGTGGAGTTGCCCGAAAAACAAGAGAAAGTATTCTTTTATGTGAAGCAGCTGGATTTGATGTAATCCTAATAGAAACCGTTGGAGTAGGTCAATCTGAAACCATGGTTCATTCAATGGTTGATTTCTTTCTATTACTAATGCTGGCCGGAGCTGGAGATGAATTACAAGGAATCAAACGTGGAATTATGGAAATGGCCGACTCTTTGGTAATCACGAAAGCAGACGGCGACAACATTCAAAAAGCAAAATTAGCCAGTCGAGAATATCAAAATGCGATGCACTTATTTCCACCAAACCCAAATGGATGGATCGCAAAAGCAATGACGTGTAGTTCTGTTCAAGGTGAAAATTTAGAACAGGTCTGGCAAACGATAGAATCTTTTGTTAATCAAACAACAATAAATGGTTGGTTTTCAAAGAAAAGACATATTCAAGATAAATTTTGGTTTCAAGAGACGTTGAAAGATTTAATTTTGGACCGATTTTTTCTAGACGAAACAAATGAACATGAAATTGCACAAGCAGAATCTGATGTGATTGATGGTAAAATATCGTCTTTTCAAGCTGCAGAAAATGTATTTCAAACGTATATAAATAAACAAAATGGAACAAAACTTTAAGATCGAAGGAGAATACATTGAATTAATTCAACTTTTAAAAGCAATTGGATTAGCCCAAACTGGCGGACATGCCAAAATGATTGTTGATGAGGAAATGGTCGTTAGAAACGGAGATGTAGAAACGAGAAAACGTGCAAAATTAATTCCTGGAGACATTATTCAAGTTTTAGACAATAAAATAATATTAGAATAAATGAAAGCTATAATTACATTAACATTTTTATTAGTGTTTTTCAATATATCTCATGCGAAAAAAGTCACTGACATCATTTTTGAAATCGATTCGTCTTCATTTGGAGTTTCGAACAGTATAGGTATTAAAGTAATATTAATTCATAAAAGAGGAAATCCGACAGTTTTAAAACCAAATGAATCATCAATGAAATGGCGTAAAGTTCGAGTTACTTCGGATCATTTTATTGGTTTTAATCAAGGGATATTAAGTTTTAACCAAGGAAATATTACCCCAAGTAACAATACTATGAACATCGAAGTTTCATATGATGGGAAACATAGCTATAAACAAACTATACGTTTACCATATGTGAAAGGGATGATTTTGCTTTCGAATTATATATTTGCAAACGAACTAAAACCTTTGGAGTACGAATTAATTTTTAGCAACGGTAAAACAGCTGCTCCAAATGAAAAATTATTTACAGAAGCAAATTTCTTGAATGTTTCAGCAAAAGAAGTAGAAATGATTGGTTCATCTATTCAAATGAAAATTAGTGAACCTGCAACAACTGAAACTGTCAAATTAATTCTAAAAAGTAGATTAACAAATCAACTATTAGGAGAAAAATCTTTAATTATAGATTATCCAACAACTTGTCAAATTTTAGCTTCAGGTTCAGATGGCTATAATGGTACGAACGGAAATCCAGCTAAAAACTACTCGGAAAATGGTTTGCCAGGAACAAATGGAGAAAACGGAACAAATGCGTTAGATGTTAAAATAGTAGCTAAAGTTCGCAAAGTAAACCAAACATCTTTCGTTTCAATTCATTCGTATTTATCAAATGGTAAAAGCAACACTTACTTAATTAAATACATCGGTCAACCAATTATAATCAAAGCTAACGGAGGAAACGGTGGAAATGGTGGAATAGGAGGGAAAGGCTCTGATGGATTGATTGACTCAACTAAAAATATCAACTCTCCGAATGGTGGAAATGGAGGTAACGGTGGAAATGCAGGTCACGGAGGAAATGCTGGTAAAATCTCTTTTGTTTTTGATAATACATCGGGAGATATCTCAAATTTATTTACAGTAGA
>CALPUT020000302.1 GCA_943326825.2 Chryseobacterium gleum
AAATAACATTATCAGGGAATGGAGCTATAACATACTCATGGAATAATGGAGCTTCAAATGGAATTCAATTTACACCTGTTTTAGGAACAGTCACTTATACTTTAACTGGAACAGATGCAAATGGCTGTCAAAATACAGATCAAACGATTATAACGGTAAATCCAAATCCGTCTCCAGTTCTAACTGGTGCAACTGAATACTGTTTTGGATTTACTTCATTGATTACTACAACGCAAGTATATTCAGCTTATTCTTGGAGTAATGGATCGATAAATTCTTCAATTAATGCAACTATTACTGATAATCCAATTTCGGTAACTGTTACAAATACTTTTGGTTGTAGTGTACTTACAGCAGGTTTAATATTGATTGAAAACCCAATTATAGTAAATAATTATTCTGTTGAAATTTGTCAAGGTCAAACGGCATTAATTCATGGGGTTCACCAATCTATCGCGGGTATTTATTCTCAAACTTTGCCTGCTATAACAGGTTGTGATAGTACTGCAAATGTGACTTTAATAGTTCATGCTTTACCAACTATCGATGGAGGAAATGATATTATTGTTTGTACGCCAAACTTAATTACTTTGTCAGCAAATGGTGCATTAAGTTATGTTTGGGATCATGGGGAAGTAAATGGAGTTCCATTCAATCAATCTGTAGGTCAAGTTACCTATACAGTAGTTGGTACAGATTTGAATGGATGTCAAAACTCAGATCAAGTTGATGTAACAGTAAATCCATTACCAAATTTAAATGCAGGAAATAATTTAGCATTGTGCTTCGGAGATTCAGTAACATTAACTGCGATTGGAGCAATTAATTATATCTGGGATTTCGGTGTTCAAAATGGTGTACCATTTTCACCAATGGTTTCGAATACATTCACTGTTCTTGGAACGGACATTAACGGATGTAGTACTTCAGGCCAAGTAACCGTTTCGGTTAATCCATTACCTATTGTAGATGGGGGAATTGCTACCCCTGTTTGTCAAGGAGTTCAAGTAACATTGAATGCAAATGGGGCATTAACATATTCTTGGGATCAAGGAGTGTTAAATGGTGTTCCATTTACAGCACCAATTGGTACCACTTCATATGCAGTTATAGGAACAGATATAAATGGATGTCAAAATACAGATCAAGCTTCAGTCACTGTTTATCCTTTACCTGTAGTTCAAGCTGGACCTGATCAAAGTTTTTGTTCTGGAGAAAATGTAACTTTATCAGGATCAGGTGCGGCAACTTATAGTTGGAATAATGGAATTCAGAATGGTATTTCTTTTACACCCAATGCTGGAGTAAATTCATTTACTGTAACTGGAATAAGTGTTAATAATTGTGTGAATACTGATCAGGTTATTATAACTGTTTTTCCTAATCCAATTGTCAACGCAGGTTCAGATTTAGAAATATGCGTAGGTGATTTTGTATTATTATCTGGTACAGGTGCTCAGACATATAGTTGGGACAATAATGTAATTAATGGTTTTACTTTTTCACCTTCTGTTGGAACTGTTACATATACTATAGTAGGGACTGATATCAATGGATGTGTAGGTTCAGATGAGGTCGATATCATTGTAAATCCATTGCCTAATGTAAATGCTGGTCTTGATACTTTAATCTGCCCAGGTTCTTCAGTTACTTTAACAGCTAGTGGTGCATCTACTTACAGTTGGAATGGAAATGTTGTTAATGGTGCTCCTTTTATTCCTGTTCAAAGTGCAACATATACTGTAACCGGAACTTCATCTGAAGGTTGTGTAGCAACTGATCAAGTTTCGGTTCAATTAGAATTAATTCCAAACATAACTTTTAGTCCTAATATAACATTTGGGTGTTCTCCTGTAACTGTAACGTTTACAAATCATACTCAAAATATATCAGGATGTAGTTGGGTATTTGGAGATGGAACAACTTTAAATGGATGTGGACCTGTAACTCATACTTTTTCTTCTGATTTTGGAAATAATTGTTTCGATGTTAATTTAACTGTAACTACCTCCAATAATTGCATAACTTCAAAAACAGAAAATAATTTAATTTGTGTTGAGGCTCTCCCTATTGCAGAATTTACTTCTTCACAATTTACAATGCCAAATTCTAATACAACCTGTGACTTTACGAATTTTAGTTCAGGTGCTTCTAACTATACTTGGACATTTGGAGATGGTGCTAATTCAATTGAAACTTCTCCAAGTCATACTTATCCTAATAATGAATATGTTGATTATTTAATCACTTTGATAGCTTTTTCACCATCAGGGTGTAGCGATACGGCAAATTTAAAAGTAAATGTAGTAGAGCAATTATTGTATTATATACCTAATACTTTTACACCTGATGGAGATGAGGTTAATCAAACTTTTTTACCTGTTTTTTCTTCGGGGATTGATATTTATGAATTTACATTATTAATTTTTGATAGATGGGGAGAACTTATTTTTGAATCTCACGATCCATCAAAAGGTTGGAATGGAAAATATGGAAACGAAGGGAATCTTGTTCAAGATGATACTTATGTTTGGAAGATCCTTTATAAAGAAAAAAACAGTCAACAACGTCACGTTGAAGTTGGTCATGTCAACGTTTTAAAATAATCAGATTGTATTATTTTTTTTCTTAATTTCAAAGAATATATTAACTAGAAATATTTAATATTATTTGAGTTAATTATCCAAATTGATGTAAATTAATCGTTTAAAAAAATGAGTAAGAATTTCAGAAATATATTTGTTATTTTTCTATTTCTCTTAGGGATTTGCAATTTTCTATTTTCACAAAATTCTTTTGTCAAACAATCTCCTATTGTTCCTAATCCAATCGTTTATATTGCCTCAGGTGAAGATTTAAATTTAGATAATGAGTTGTTAATTAATACAACTAACTTGCCTTTAGAAATTCAAAATTACTTAACGATTGAATTTAGAAAATTATATGGTATTAGTCTAAGATATACTATGAGTATAGGGCAATTGAATTTTAATACAATTCGAAATGTGCCAAAAGATTCATATTCTATCAATGTAGCTGACGAAATCACTATTACTTATAGTTCTGAAGAAAGTTGTTTTTATGCGGTTAATTCATTTTTGCAATTAATTCAACAAAATCAAGATGGATTTACAATTCCAAAATGTTTTGTAGATGATGCTCCAAAATTTGAATGGAGAGGTATGCATTTAGATGTGAGTAGACATTTTTTTTCAATAGATGAGGTGAAAAGATATATTGATTTGATGGCGTTTTATAAATACAATAAATTTCATTGGCATTTAACCGATGATCAAGGTTGGAGAATTGAAATCAAACAATTCCCAAAATTAACTGAAATTGGAGCATGGAGAGATAGTACAGTTATTGGTCATGCGAATTCAAAACCAAATCAATATTCAAAAGCAAAGTATGGAGGTTTTTATACTCAAGCTCAAATTAAAGATATTGTAAAATATGCTACAGATCGATACATTACTGTAATTCCGGAAATTGAAATGCCAGGACATGCTAGAGCTGCTCTTGCTGCTTATCCAGAATATTCATGTACAGGTTTGAAACATGGAGTAGAAGGGTTGTGGGGTGTTTTTGATGATATCTATTGCTCAAAAAAGGAAACGATTGATTTCAATAAGAAAATTTTGGATGAGGTATTATCGCTTTTTCCTTCTGAATACATTCATATCGGTGGTGATGAAGCTCCAAAAACACGTTGGAAAGAATGTGAGAATTGTCAAAAAGTGATGAAAGAAAATGGGTTAAAAGATGAACATGCTTTACAATCGTATTTTATAAAACAAATAGATGCCTATTTAACTTCAAAAGGTCGTAGATTAATCGGTTGGGATGAAATTCT
>CALPUT020000303.1 GCA_943326825.2 Chryseobacterium gleum
CATGATGGTCAAGCTTTATTGAATTATTTAGAACTTCTAAAAGAAAATTCACATAACGATACGATTTTCATTCTAGATGATATTCGTTGGAGCGACTCAATGCTAACTGCTTGGAATAAAATCATTCAATCCACTGAATATAATTTAACTATGGATCTATTTCGAATGGGGATTGTAATTCCTCGTAAACAACAAGAAAAAGAGCATTTTGTTATTCGATTTTAAATTTAAAGTTTGAATTTGGCTCAACAGTTGATTCCCATGTGTTAATTTAAATAAAAAACATCTAAATTGAAATAATAGAATACTATATTAAAATCGACTATTTTATATTCATTGAAGGAGAAAAAAATCTTCATTTAGGATTTATTAATAAATTTTACAATACAAAAAAAAGAGAATTGGATTTAGATTATTCAAACTTATCAGAGATTGTTTTCAAAATACTGATTTCAGCCTCACTTAGTTCTAATCCTCTCCTATTCATCATATTATTAGAGTATTCAATTGCTTTATTGAAACGGAAAGAAACTAATTGAGATGGCTCACCCCAACTAAATGAAGGTACGTATTTATCTGGAAAACCTGAACCATAAACATTTGAAGAAACACCAACTACTGTAGCAGTGTTAAACATGGTATTAATTCCGCATTTACTATGATCCCCCATACAAACGCCCATGAATTGAATGTCCGTTTTTTCTTCTTTTCCTGTTTCAAAAGAATAAGTTGAAACATTACCGTAGTTATTTTTCAAATTTGATGTATTTGTATCTGCACCTAAGTTACACCACTCACCTATCAAAGCATTCCCTAAAAAGCCATCATGACCTTTATTGGAATAAGCTTGAAAAACTACATTATTTACTTCACCACCCACTTTACAATGTGGACCTAATGTCACTGCACCATATACTTTAGTCGCTAATTTCAAAGCACTATGTTCGCACATAGCAAGAGGCCCCCTAACAACTGAACCTTCCATAATTTCAGCATCTTTTCCAATATAGATCGGGCCAGTTTTAGTGTTTAAAATTGATGCTTCAACAACGGCACCTTCTTCTAAAAAAATCAATGATTCATCACCAATAACAATATTTGAATCAGATAAAGTTTGTGATACTCTTCCATTTGTTATTAATTCATAATCAGCTTTTAAAACAGTATCGTTTTTCTGGTAAATGTGCCATCTATTTTCTAGTATAATAGGCTCTTCACCTTTAAAATCTATTTTATTTGACGCATTTCCTGTTTTTGCAATCCAAATTGAATTATACATCAAAATAGAATCTGCTTCTAAATGACAAATTGAAGCTACAACATCTTCATTCGGAATAATTTGAGCATTTACTTGAATTCCATCCTCTGATGATAACGGAAATTTAGCTTGTAAATAAGATTCAGTTACGAAAGATACTTCAGCATCTGGCAAAAACAATTTCCAACGTTCGTCATTCGTAAAAATCCCCATTCGAAGATTACCCAAAGGACGAGTCAATGTTAAAGGTGCAAAACGCAAATGTAAACCGTTATCATGCAATTGTAATTTCATCTTCAATCAATTTAGTTTTACTAAAAGTATATAATAAAGTAAATGTTATTAAACCATTCAAAATCAACATTTCATTCCCAAATTTATAACCTCCAAATAATTTTTCAGAATATAAATCAAGTATAAAACATATCACTGGTGAAAGTATACAAACAATCGGAACCATGAAATTTCTTAAGGCTCTTTTTGTTAATATTCCAAATGAAAACAAACCTAAAAGTGGACCATAAGTGTAACCTGCAATTACAAATATTAAATCGATTATACTTTTATCATCTTTCCATTTAAAGAAAAACACTAATAAAGTAAAAATGACAGCAAAGGTTAAGTGTATTTTTTTTCTTAAACGAGTTTGTTGTTGCTCATTCAAATCTGTTCGTCTTTGAAAACCTAGAATATCAATACAAAATGAAGAAGTTAACGCAGTAATTGCACCATCTACCGAAGGGAAAAGTGCTGAAATTAAACCAATTATAAAAATAATAAATATACCTTGAGGTAAATGATCACGAACAATAGAAGGAAACATATCATCCGGTTTATACTCCCATCCATTTCGTTGAGCATACAAATAAAGAATTCCACCTAAAAATAAGAATAAAGCATTAACTAAAAGTAAAACAAATGAAAATGACAATATATTTTTTTGTGCATCTTTCAAACTTTTAACACTAATGTTTTTCTGCATCATTTCTTGATCCAAACCAGTCATCGTAATCGTTATAAATGCACCACCTAAAATGTGTTTTAAGAAATAATCTTTCTTCAAAGGATCTGTCCCCCAAAGGCTTGTCATGTTTTTATGTTCCAACTGCGACCACATACTCGACCAATCCCAACCTAGAACATCTTTGATAGAAAAAATGCAAACCACCAAAGCCAATAACATAAAAACAGTTTGTAAAGTATCTGTCCAAACGATTGTTTTTACTCCTCCTTTTAAGGTATACATTACAATCATTGCCATAATCAAACAAGTTGTAAACCAAAAAGGAAGATTTAATTCATCGAACACAAATATCTGTAAAACATTGATTACTAAATATAATCGAACAGTTGCTCCTAAAGTTCTAGAAATAATAAAATAACCTGCTCCCCATTTGTATGCACTGAAACCTAATCTATACTCTAAGTAGCGATAAATTGATGTTAAATTATATTTGTAATATAAAGGCAACAAGATATAAGAAACTACAAAATAACCAATAAAGAAACCAATTACCAATTGATAATAGTGCCATCCTCCTGCTCCAACAGCTCCCGGAACGGAGATAAAGGTAACTCCTGAGAGTGAAGTTCCTATCATACCAAAAGCTACTAAATACCATGGACTTTGTTTATTTCCTGAAAAAAAAGATTCTGAATTTGCTCCTTTTGAAGTAAAATATGAAATACCTACTAGAATTCCGAAATAACATATTAAGACAAGAACAATCAATACTGAAGACATAGATCAATAATTTAGATTGTAAATATAAGAAAGCATCATTATTAGAATCTCTCAAACTAAATGAAGTTGTTAGCAATTAGTTGTTAGTTTGCTTATAGTTATTAATCTAAAAACTCTTTTTTTCCTGTTGCTATCTCCATATCAAATTCACCTTCACTTTTAGCAATAACAACAGTTGCAAGACAATTACCTAATACATTTACACTTGTTCTTCCCATATCCATTAAAGCATCAACCGCTAAAATAACACTTGCTTTTTCAGGGTCTAAACCTTTAATAGAACCAACTGCCCCTGCTAATATAACAAACGAAGCTCCTCTTACTCCTGCTACACCTTTACTCGTCAACATAAGTGTTAAACAAATTCCTATTTGTTGACCAATTGACAAATCAACACCACACATTTGAGCAACAAAAACAGTTGATAAGGATAGGTAAAGTGTTGTGCCATCTAGATTAAAACTATATCCTGTAGGGATTACAAATGCAACCACTTTTTTTGCAACACCAAATTTCTCTAGATTCTCCATAGCGATTGGAAGTGCAGATTCACTACTTGCTGTTGCAAAGGCCAGTGAAACTGGTTCGTAAATCTTTTGTAAAAATTGCTTGATTGGAATTTTAAAGAACAAGGCAATTGGTAAAAACACAACTAGAACAAAAACAATTAAAGCAACATACAATGTTCCAACTAATTGCAATAAATTCTGGAGAATATCAACACCTGATTTCGCTACTGTACTTGCCAATGCACCAAAAACAGCAATTGGCGCCAAATACATTACAATATCAGTAAATTTAAACATTACTTCACTTAAGCCTTCAAAGAAACTCAAGATTGTTTC
>CALPUT020000304.1 GCA_943326825.2 Chryseobacterium gleum
ACAAACATCCCATTTCGATAAATTTTCGTTCTTTTCAAATTCTAAATAATAATCATCATAATTTTCTTTTTCATTAAACGGACATTTAAAAGCAGGATGTCCACCCAAAGAAAAATAAATAGGATTCACTTGATCGTGATTGATTACCTCATGTTTTACAATGATTTTATTCTCAACTAATTTATATTGGAGAATAAATTCAAATTTGAAAGGGAATTCTACTAATGATTTTTCGTCATATTTTAAACTAAATTCAACCGTTTGATCATTTAGTTGATTGACAATTAAATTCTCGTTATTACGAATAAAACCATGTTTTGGAACACTATATGATTTATTCGTATATATGAAGTGATTGTCTTTTAAACAGCCGATAATCGGGAATAATACGGGACCTGTACTTCCCCAGATAGAAGCATCACCATTCCACATATATTCAATTCCACTTTTCTTAGATTGAATACTACAAATTTCCGCTCCCTTTTTTTGGATTTGAACGGTTAAATAATCATTAGTTATGGTGAATATTTCCATTCCCTTTTGGATAAAGCATTTCATAAACTGTACTAAAAGTGACGAAGTGATAACTGACATTCGCTCTTAAAAATACTTTTTTAGCCCATAACAGATTTTCTGGAGTTTTAATTAAAGCACCGTAAAGAGGTGCAATGTATTTTCTTCGTCCTACTTTATATAAAAAACGCTTCATTTCTGGACGTATTCCTTTATAATCACTATTAATTCCGAGAATATACCATTCGGTCATGATTTCAGAATTGCCCCAACCTTTGAAATTTAAATTATCATCTAATTTTTTCAATTGAGCAGGATCCATTTTTTTAGGTAAACGACGAATAAATGTCAACCATTCTTGGGTGTTAAATTTATCACGGGTGATTTTGTCTTTTTTTCTTTTTGTTTTAAAAATATCTTCACCTTTTGCAAATCGATCAGCTAATTTATTTACTATATCGAAACGCGCGGAAGTTAATTTTACACAATTGTTTGGTATTCCATTTTCGTAAATCCATTCTTTAGTGTTAAATTCAATATTATTTGGATTTAATAATTCTGAATTTAAATAATTTACAAAATCTTCAGTTGTGATTGTTTTAAATGAGAATTTCTTAAAATAGCTTTTTAGAAATTTATCAAACAATTCTCTTCCAACTTTTTGTTCTAATGTTTTTAAGAAAAATGCACCTTTAACATAGGCGATCGAAGTCATTCCATCATCAGGATTTCGACTTTCTAGTTTTAATTTTAATTGTGTGTCTTCCGGATGTTCACTATGACTGATGTCATTCATTTCACTTTCTAACTCTTGGAATTCTATAATAGCTAACATATCAGCTACTTCTTTACCATAAAGTTCTTCCATGATTCTATTTTCAAAATACACCGTGAATCCTTCGTTTAGCCAAAAGTCTTCCCAAGCGGCATTAGTGACTAAGTTTCCAGACCAAGAATGAGCTAATTCATGAGCAATTACAGAAACAAGACTTCTATCTCCAGCCAAAAGCGTTGGGTTAGCAAAAGTCAAACGTGGATTTTCCATTCCTCCAAAAGGGAAAGAGTAAGGAAGTAAAATAATATCATATTGTTCCCATTGATATTTACCATAGATCTTCTCCGCAGCTTCAATCATTTTAGGCATGTCAACAAATTCATAACGACATTTTTCGCTTAACTCTGGTTCAGAATAAACACCTGAATGTTTACCTAATTTCACATAACGTAAATTGCCTACTGCAATTGCAATTAAGTATGAAGGAATCGGTTGCTTCATTTCAAAATGATATTTCCCTTCAGGATTAAGATTTGTAGGGTTTTTAGCACTCATAACCGCTAATAAATCCTTAGGGACTTTTACATCAGCTGAATAAGTAATACGATTTGAAGGAACATCTTGAATTGGAATCCATGATCTAGTTAAAATAGCTTCCCCTTGCGAATACATAAAAGGAAATTTTCTGCCAGCTGTTAACTTAGGATCTAACCAATCTAGTGCTTCTGTTTCTTCTGTAGTTTTATAGTAAATATTGATGAATTTAGTATCCTTTTTAATTTTCACAAATAAAGGTTGGCCTAATAATTCGTCATTTTTACCAATGATGAAATCCGTTTCACGTTCATCTCCACGACCAATAGTAACTTTTTGAATTTCTAACGCTTTAATATCAAATATTGCTGTATCACTTCCATGATTATCCATTTCATGACGTGCTATTCCATACAACGTTTTATTATTAAAATTAACATCTAATTCTAAAGACAAATGTTTTGTGTGAATTTGATCAACATTTGAGAAACTATGTGTCGATATTTTAGATGTCGAATCAATGTGAATAGCTTTCTTATGTTCTTCAGAGCTAGACGAATCACAGCTTAAAACTAAAATTGAAGCTAATAGTAGATATATATAGTTTAAATTAATTCGCATCTAAATAATTTTGTTAAGAGTTAAAGATAATTGATTTTTAGGATTAATCGTTTTCTTTATTCGTTAAATATCGAATTACTTCTGCAGCTCCAATTAATCCAAAAAGTCCAGGCATATAACTAACTGTTCCGTAAAAAGACTTTTTAAAATTACTTCCATCGGTTAACTTTAATGAAGATTTGATTTGTAATTCAGATGAGAAAACAGCTCTAATTTTCTCATAGTGAATATTTTCTCTTTTTAGTCTTTTTTTTAAATGACTTGCTAGTTTACAATTGTGCGTCTTTTTTAAAGTGGTTACTTGAACTCTTGATGGATCCATTTTTCCACCTGCCCCTAAATGAGTGATGATTTTATATTTATTTCGCACACAAACTTTTAGCCATTCTAATTTAGGAGTAACGGAATCTATGCAATCCATTATATAATCTGGTTTAAATTCATTTAAAAGTGCTTCAACTCTTTCTGGTAAAACAAATTCTTGAACGATATTCAAGTTAATGTCTGGATTAATATCTTTGATTCTTTCACCCAAAACAACGGCTTTATTTCTGCCAATTGTTGAATCTAAGGCTGTTAATTGGCGATTTTTATTGGTAATATCAAAACTATCACCATCAATTATGGTCATAGTTCCAACACCTGCTCTAGCAATAAATTCACCAGCAAATGATCCAATCCCCCCAAGTCCAACGATTAAGACATGAGCGTTTTTTAGTTTTTCCATTTTTTCTGCTGATACCAAAAGTTCAGTACGTTCTAACCAATGTGCCATTTTGTAAAAGTTCTTTTAAAATTATGTTCTATGATTTGTTCTAATTCCTGTAAAGATATTTTTTTTATTTCGGAAACTTTTTGATAAATCTCAAAAATGTCAATTTTCGAATCATCTGTTTCTAGGAAAAGTGATGAGTTTGGGATTTCAGTTATTATATCTTGAAGTTTTATGTTTCTTAAAATTGATGCTCCAATACTGATCATAATTCCACGATCTAAAACACTTTTTACTAAGTTGGATTTATTGAAACCATGATAAATCCATGTTTGTTTCGGTTTTACTTCTTTTTTAATAATTTCCAATTCATTCCAAGCCTTTACGCAATGAACGATTACAGGAAGATTCATTTCTTCTGAAATGAGTATTTGTTTCAGGAAAATACTTTTTTGAATTTCAAATTCAGGTCCGTTTAATTTATCGAGCCCAATTTCACCGATTGCTAAGCATTTTTTATTAACAGCATCGATCGAAATTGAAGAAATTAATTTTTCATTTTCAGAGGCAGACCAAGGATGAATTCCAGAAGAAAAATAATTGTATTCTTCTATGTTATCTTCTGATTTATTGAAGATAACGTTTGAATTCTTTGTGGGAAAATGAGAATGAATATTAAGTAA